>NZ_JBDWLR010000030.1:0-4448 GCF_039973035.1 Sedimentitalea sp. | reverse complement strand
ATCGCATCGAGATCATGTTCGGCAGGTTGAAAGATTGGAGACGGGTCGCGACCCGATACGACAGGTGCCCGAAGGTCTTCCTCTCCGCAATCGCGCTAGCGGCAACCGTCATCTATTGGCTATGAGTCCTGACCCTAGCATCGGGATGATGCCTTCGGTCTGATCCAAACGGAAAGGTTGACCGTTCAGGCAAGCGGCTTTCGGGAAATGATAAAACTTGTGTCAGGTTGGCCATAGTGCGGCCGACCTTTCTTATAGCATTTGCCTGAAATACCAATTGTTCGCCGAACGAGAGAACAATTGCTTCGCACAACATAGTGACCGCAACGAATGGCATTTCCATCTCACAGGTTTCTTAGTGTGGACCCTTCATCACCAATGCAAAGACGCGCACCCGTTGCGGCGCGCGTCCTATACCAGTCGTTGCGCGAGGAGCCGGGCTTACCGAGGCGTGGGGACCTTATCGCTCGCGCGCTTAGTTTACGCGCTAAAGAGATCACGCATAGCCAAACAGCCGAGGCAAGTACATCGTGAAGAAGGGGACGTAGGTAATCAGTAACAATACTGCCATTTCTGCAGCGACAAAGGGCATGATCGCCTTACTAAGCGGCATGAGCTTCACCCTCGAAACGCCACAAGCGGCAAAGAGCACCAGTCCGAACGGTGGGGTAACCAATCCGATGGTCAGGTTCACACAAGTGATCAACCCAAAGTGGATCGGATCCACGCCATAGGTGTAGGCGATCGGTGCAATTAGTGGTCCAAGCACGATAATGGCGAAACCCATATCAAGAACCATCCCGAGAATTAGAAACAGGATGTTTATCAACAACAGGAAGACATATTTGTTTTCAGTAAGTGCGACGAAAGCCAGCGTCGCGCTTTCTACCAAGTTGTAATAACTCACCAGCCAACTAAACGACTTTGCACAAGCAAGAAGAAACATAATCATCGCGGTGGCTTGGACGGTATGTTTCAGAATGGGTGCGATATCACGCCAGCTGAGCGTGCGATAGAACAGGAAGCCAATCGCAAGCCCGTACATCACTGCTACTGCCGAGGCCTGTGTCGGGCTGAAAAACCCACCCAGAATACCACCCATGATGATAGCCGGAAGTAGCAATGCAGGGATACTTCGTACAACTGCGACTAGAAGATTGACAATCCCGACAAACGGCGCGCGCTCACCAAAGCCGCGACGAACGGCGACAATGTAAGCTGTTCCCATAAGGAAAATCGCGACAAGTATTCCCGGTAAAATACCGGCCAAGAACAATCCCGCTATCGATACATTCATAACCGATGCGTAAAGCAACATAGGAATCGACGGTGGAATGATCGGCCCGACGACTGAACTCGCCGCAGTTACCGCCGCGCTGTAGTCCTCCTCATAACCTTTTTCTTTCATGGCCGGGATCATGATGCCGCCAACAGCCACGGTGTCCGACACGGCAGATCCCGTAATCCCGGCGAAAAACATGCTGGCGACGATATTTGTATGTGCCAGCCCCCCCCGGATCCAGCCGACAAGAGCACCCGACAGGTCCATAAGCCGGTCCGTAATTCTGGCACGGTTCATAATTTCCCCCGCCATGATGAAAAACGGAATTGCTAGAAGAAGAAGATTTTCGGTCGAGGAAAACATTCGTTGAGGAATTTGCAAAAACAAACGGGGATCGCCGATGTCGACATACACAAAGATCGTCATCAACACGAGGCAGAGCGCGATAGGCACGCCAAGAACTAGCAGGGGAATAAAGCTGCCAAAAATAATTCCGATCATATCGATGCCTCCTCGACTTTATCCATCAGGTCGTCTTTTTCGGGTGCGCCAGGTAGCGCCGCACCGACAGCATTCAGGCCAAGTATTAGGCCCCCCAAGGGCACCGACAGGTAATAATAGAATAAACTGATATCCAGATAGAGCGAGGTCTGAGACCGCCCTACGAATTGGGCCATTTTATAGCCATGGTAGACCATCACCCATGAAACGATCAGAGTCAGAACCATAAAGATGACTTTGATCACATTCATTTGGCGCGGCCCCAGGTAATCGTGCAGGATGTCGACACCGATATGACCATTGCGGCGCGCGATTGCCCCTGCTCCGGAGAAGACGAGCCATGCGAACAGCAACACGCTAATCTCTTCGACCCAAACCAATGAGCTACCCATAAGTTGCTCTACGATGATTCCCCCCGCATTAACGAGAAGCAACACCGCTGCCAGCGTCATAGCGAACGCCAAGGTCACGCGTTCAAGATGCGTCAGGAAGGTTTGATAGAGTTCGATAGTTTTCTTCATTCCGCTCTCTCCCCGAAATGATTATGCATCCACCCGCCACGCTAGAAATTTGCGGCAAAACGAATTCTGACAAGGATAAATCCCCGTCGGCTGCTTCAATAAAAAGAGGGAGCCGTTGCCGGCTACCCTCTGGATTTTAAGTCAGGGTGTTAGCCTTGCTGTTCTGAAGATGCCTTCATGATTTTATCAACCCAAGCCTGACCGTCATCACCGATTTTCCGTACAATGATGTCGATGTAAGGTTGTTGGGCCAGAGATCGAAACTGCTCGATTTCTTCAGGTGTCGGAAAGTAAAACTCGGCGCCTTCGGCCTCCATCGATTCCTGCACGACCAGCGAACTGAGGTAGGAATGTGCATTCCCAACACGGGTGTAAAGATCGGCACCTTGAAGCACAATTTCTTGCAGCTCCGGCGAAAGAGACTGGAAGAACTCTTCATTCATCAAGAGCGGGTGAATGTTATAGCTGTGGCGGGTCATCGTCACATAGGGGTTCACCTCATACAGCTTCTTGGAGAACATCGAGTAAAGCTCGGTGTCGTGCCCCTCTGCCATTCCGGATTGCAGCGATGTGTACAACTCGCTCCATGTGATTGTTACCGTCTTTGAGCCCCAAGCGCGGAACATGGCAAGCAAACCGGGATTCTCTGGCACCCGCATGGTCATACCGTTCAGGTCTTCAGGACTACGGATCGGCTTGTCAGTATAGATGTTACGGAAACCCGCACCATCTGCCCAACCCAAAACGCGAAGACCGGTCCGCTCAAGAACCAGATCCGCCAGCTCTTCACCTACGGGGCCTTCCATCACTTTCCATGCGCTCAAGTTTGAGTCGAACACGTAAGGAATTTGAGTAATCGCAATTTCTGGAACGAAGGGAACCATGATCGACGTATATGCACCCGCGACCTGAAGCGTACCCAGCTGGGCGGATTCAATCATGGTCCGACCGTTTCCCAGCGAACCGTTGGGATACACTTCCACTTCGATAGCGCCGCCTGACTGGGTTTCTACGTAATGCTTGAACGCATTGACACCAGCGGTTCGGCCAGCACCAGGCAGTTGTGTTTCCGCCTCGGACGCGTGTCCCAGCTTAATAACGATTGGCTCGGCCACTGCCGGACCAAACAGCGAAACCGCCGTTAGTGCCGCGCCAAATATACAGGCCGTTAGTTTAGTCATTGGATGTATCCTCCCTGATGCATCACTGTGATCGTCCTCCCCCGACTGTTTACACAACATACGGGTTTTAGATTTTTAAAACACTATTTCGAAAACGTGCAGCTGTCGACCAATTTTTATCACAAGGTGCGCTGCTGGGATCGTTAAGTTATCGGAGTTTCGGTCGGCGAAAGCCGTGACACTGGATCTCAAGCAGCCTTCAACTCACGCGTGATGTCGTCCCAAATCCAGTGGGCATCGGCTCCGGTTTGGCGATAGGCAGCGGCTGAAAGTGAACTTCGTCCGCGTTGTTGCAGGGAGGATGAAGATGTCGGAACGCGCCCTACCCGAGACGGAATTCAGGCGGTGCGTTCGAAATTTGGGCGGCCAAGTCCGGTCATCCGGTTAAGGATGCGGCGACCAATCCCGGCCTCTGTCTTTTGATTTTCGAATCCGCGCGCCTTGAGCTTGGCCCCGATGACGGTCTTCCAACGACCCATCAGGGTTTCACCTCGGCTGCGTTGATTGTAGCCAGTGGCTTTCTGCTAGGCCATCCGCCCGTCGGCGGCGATCTCGGCGATCTGGCAGTCACGTGCCGTCGGATCTTTGGCAGCATTGGGGCTCAGGATTGCGTTTCTGGGAGGCGGGACAGTGACCTCGATCATCGATCCGAACCGAGCGGCAAGCAAATCAGATGTTGGTTCACCGTCGTAAGCGCCGTCTGCAAGGAACCGATCAACCGGACTGTCGACTTGATCCAGGAGATCTGGGCCGTGTTGCACATGTCACGTGGGAGTGGGCAAAAGTTGGGGGTCTACGCAGCGAATGCAGTATATGAGTCGGTCAAGCGCCCGTCGAGGGCAGCGGCTCTCGCTACGGCTACGTTGTGTGCACCTTCTGGCGACCATCGCATGTGTCTGCGCTTGCCCATTCGCACATTTCCAATGTCATCGACGCAGCCTTCGGCCCGAGACGTTGAAATCG
>NZ_JBDWLR010000029.1:0-238942 GCF_039973035.1 Sedimentitalea sp. | reverse complement strand
TTGCCGTGCGACTTCGGAAAATAGGGCTTCAAACGCGCCATCTGCGCGTCGCTCAACCAGAAAAGATCAGACATATCACCGCTCAGTTTTCCGGCGGTGAATCATGATGCTCGCCTGAAATCAATGGGTCCAGACCCTAACGCCAAACAATCCAGGTTAACCATCTTTGCGACGTATATCGCAACGGTGACGAGCCGCTGTTTTCAGCCTTGCTTCATGAGATCCTCTTTGAGATGCTCAATAGAAATACCGCGTGTGCGCGCGCTTTGGTCTACAGCGTTTTTGACGGCGTCGCTGCGTTTAAGCAGGCGCAAGAAGCGGTATTCATCAAGAACAAGTAGCGTTGACGGCGCAATGGCGCGCACATCGGCGCGGGTCGGTCGCTTCATCAAAAGGCCCATCTGGCCAAACATGTCGCCCCGCCCCAGCCGCCATGTCTGGCCCGCGACCTCAAGTTCAACAGCGCCCGAAGCGACGAAATAGACGCTCTTATTCGCATTCTCGCGGCGCAAAATCATCTCGCCGACATCAACATATCGCGTCACCAATGACTTGGCCAATCGACCCAAGACCGCATCGTCCATCTCGGCAAACAGCGGGAACTGTCGGACCAGTTCAGTTTTCTGGATCGCAAGATCAAGACGGGCGGTGGCCTCAGCCTCGTCGCGACGACCGCCGACATCCTGAGTGAGGGCGCTGTGAACCTCCTCCCCAATCAAACCGTCCTCAAGCAGCGTGTCATATTCGCGCTCCTCAAGGCGCAGGGCGGTGCGCCGAATAATGCGGCGCTCCATCTCTTCCGCGTAGCCCGGAAATTGCAGGCGCAATCCTTCAAGGGCTTGCTCAACGGCCTCGATCCTGTTGTCGAGCATCGTGTGCAAAAGCTCTGCCACCCGTTTCCCATGGATCCGCCGGATGCGTCCCTTGATGAACGCGTGCAGGTCCCGCAAGATCAGCCGCTGTGACAACAATAATCCAAAACGTGTGGCGGTGATATTTGAGAGCGGCTTTGAGAAGCGCAACCGATTGTGCAACCGGAAGGCTAAACGCAACCAACGGCCTTGTCCCAGACTGCGCCGGGCGGACGACTTATAGCCACTGCGCCCGGCATACCGTGACGCTTCGATCAAGTTATCTGCATCCGCCAAAAGCCGCTCAGACAAGGCGGCCGAAATTGTCCGTTCCTTGAAACGCGCAAGGACTGCATCCCGCTCCGCACTCGCTAGGGCGATCAGGCCGAGTGTGACGCGGTCGCGGTCCAAAACGTCCGTATTATCGTCAGCCAATTTGACTGCCATGTCCAATCGCTCGCCAAACTGCTTGGCCTCGGTCCTGACAGTATCACGGTTCAGGTCATAGTTTTCCGTGACGCGAGCCATGTCTTCGCGGACGGTCTGAAGGGCGACTGCGATCACCTGGTTGTAAAGCGCGGTGTCGAGCGGAGATAAACTGTCGAGACCAAGCCGCTTGATTACCCATCGTAGCGTGGTGCCCTGCACCAGCAAGGTGAACAGCGTAAACCCCGTGGCCAGGATCGCGACCTGTCTTTTGATCTCTACCGGGACGGCGACGCTTTCGGTAACGGACAGCGCCAGCGACAGCGTGACCGCGCCCCGCAGACCGCCCCAAAGGATCGCCACGCGGTAGGGTCGTTCAACCACAGGAGACAGGCCAAGACGCGCCAGAATTGGCAGCAGCAGATACAGGATCAAGGCCCGCGCCACGATGGCCGCGATCACGACTACGATGATCAGCCCCAGATCCTGCCAGTTGATCGTCTCCAGCATCCGCGGGATCAGGAGGGCTGCAAGAATAAAGATCAGCGCGCCCGCCCAATGAGCCAAAAGATTCCAAACCTCGAGGAGGTTTTTCCATGTCAGCGGCGGCAGACGCCGTGGCCCAGTCAACTGCAAGGTCATTGCTGCGACGACGACCGCAATCACACCAGAGGTCCCAACACTTTGTTCGGCGAAGATATAGGCGAGATATGGCAACGCAATTGAGACGGAGATCACTGCCTGCTCATACCTGCCAAATAGCGCCATGATCCAAATCGCAATCCGCGCCGCAACCCAACCAACAGCGGCCCCGCCCAATAATAGCACGGGAAACCGTGCCAGCGCGCTTTGGACGGACGGATCGGGAACTCCTGACATGACGAATTCTAGAAACAACGCTGCCAGCGCGATTGCGGCTGCGTCATTCAGCAGGCTTTCTCCTTCGATGATCCGTGCCAGCCGTCGCGGCGCCGAAATCGAGCGGAAGATGCTGACCACCGCCGACGGGTCGGTCGTAGACACGATGGCGCCCACCAGCAGGGCCGCCGACAGTGTCAGCGTGCTGACCAGCGCCAGCGCATAGCCCACAACGAAGGTGGCAACAAAGACGGCCACTACCGCCAGCACGAGGATTGGCACCCAGTCATCTGCCAAGCGTCGCAGGTTCAGTCCAAGCGTCACTTGAAACACGAGCGTCGGCAAAAACACGTAAAGGAACACATTGGAATTGATCGGAAAAGCCAGAATGGCCTCGGCCACCGGGTTCAGCGCGTCGGTCAGCGGCGTGTAAAGAAAGAAGGTCGCCGCCACCCCGATCAGAATACCAAGACAGGCAATGATCACCGCATAGGGAAGCCGCAAATAGTTGGCCAATGGCTCGGCTGCCCCGATGAGCAAAAAAAGCGATGCGACAATTGTGGTTACGAGAATGATATCCATAAAACTTCAGATACCAGAAATTGGAGAGCAGGCCATACACACATTCCCAACCTGCAATATCGTCGCAGTTAGTTACTCAATCGTCCAGCATGGTATTTCTGGATACAAAGTCGATGGCCTTGGCGATCGGTGCGAAGTTGGCCTGCTCTACCGGCGGCGGGTTCGCCGCCGCCGGTCTTTGCTCAAACTTCTAGCTACACGATCAGATCGACGCCGAGGCTGTCGAGAGGCATGATCTCTGGTGTGAAGTCAGACGGAAGAACGTCTGGCAAGTTGGTTGTGGTTTCAGAGGCGGGGTCGAAACCTTCGCCAGTTTCGACCAAAAGATGAGCGTTGTTCGCAGTGTTAGTCGGCTTTGAATACAAGTCGTTGGCTAATAGATCTCCAATGCCAAAACCCTCAAGCTGTGTCATGACGCCGTCGGAATAGTATCCATCATCAAACATTGAGGTGAACATCGAAGAGAAGTCGGTATTCGCAGTGTCTTGGTTTGGCTGAATCGGCTGCACCGCGGTCACCTCGAGTTCTTCGTCGGGAAGGATCGGCTGCACGGCAGTGACTTCGAGAGCTTCATCAAGAGGAAAGGGCCGTACTTCCACAGCGTCACTGGTATCGTCGGACGCAAAGACTGGGCCGAGTGGCAACGGCTGCACCGCCGTTACATCGACATCTTCATTGGGAAGGATCGGTTGCACGGCGCTCGCATCAAGATCGTCGTTTGGAACGATCGGGTGCACGGCAGACGCATCGACACCTTCGTTCGGGAGAATCGGCTGAACGGAGCTCGCATCAACATCTTCGTTGGGGAGGATCGGCTGCACAGCGGTTACGTCGAGCTCTTCATCAAACGGAAAAGGCCGTACTTCCACAGCGTCACTCGTATCGTCGGACGCAAAGACCGGGCCGAGTGGCAACGGCTGCACCGCCGTTACATCGACATCTTCATTGGGAAGGATCGGCCGCACGGCGGTCACCTCGGCATTTTCCTGGTTTGCTGCGGATTTTTCATGCTGCTCAGTGCGGGGCTGAAATTTATCAAGGTTTGTCATTTTGGTTCTCCTTTCCGGAGTAGAAAATTGAATGAACTTGCAGGCTCGACACCGCGTCGGCTACAGAATTGAAATGGGGATCAATCCCAATTTTATCAAACCAATTCAGTGCTTTGAAATGTGACAAAGTTCGTCGAAAATCGACTTCCAGACATGAAATCGGATAGAGCCATTTCACACAGTTCCGGGAAATGTAGAAAACCGGCGCCGTTAACGACGCCGGTCAAAATCTTTGGTAAAGCACCCCATCAACCCTTCTGACAATACCGCCGCATCAGTTGCGCAAGTAAAGCAGATTCAGAGATACAGTTCGGGCCAAATGCCGCCTGGTCCCCATGGTCGCGATGTGAGTTGATACCGGCGAAAACAGTAAACCGCCGGTACCACTTGATTGCAGATTCGGGATCAAACGATCAGATCAATGCTCAGACTGTCACTGTTGATCGTGTCGATCGTACCATTCGGTCGACACAGATCAATGTCTACCGGCCCGTCAAACCCGTCGCCTTTCTCAAGAATTACTAGGGCTTGATCATCATCACCCGCCGTATTGTATAGCGTCCAGTCATCGTCACCTTCCACCCATTGCAGATGGGCTCTGAAATTCACGCTGGCATCCACGTAGTCCAACTTATGGATTAGGATTGTGTCGTTGCCATCGGTGAAGTCGGTGATGGTCGAGGACCCACCCGTCAGGACAAAAGTGTTGGACCCGCCCGTGCCGGTCCAGGTGTTGGCCCCGCCGGTCGAGATCAAGATATTGTCATTCTCGTCACCAATGACCACATCGTCATGATTGCTGCCAATGACGTTATCGACATTCCAAAGCCAGTCATAGTTATCGGCCTCGCCTCCAAATCCGTTATAGGCTTTGACGCCCAGTCCATAATGCTTGTTGTTTTCGTCAAGAAGCTTGGCACTCATATCAATGTCTATGGCATTGTATGACCATTCGTAGGACACGGTATCTTCACCGTCACCACCTAACACACGGTTCTTGCCGCCGCCTGGTGCATACAAGTTGTCACCGCTAAAGCCATAGAATACGTGGCCGCTAGTGGAATCTGCGGCAACAGTCTGCCCGTACAGATCAAAGCCAAACAACACGTCGTCGTGTTGCGTGCCAGTGATCGGCCCTTCACCGCCAAATACATAGTTTCCGTTCCATGCGCCGGCGAACATGTAACGTCCCGCGCCGAGATCGTCGGAAACGGAAGACAATGCATCCATGTCGTTAGACGAGATGTCGAACGTTTTCTCGGTCTCATCCGTGCTGCTGCCAACCCGAATGCCCGACTCATCCACGATCATGGAATTCGCCATGAGCGCATCCGCGAAAGCCGTCTTTTCTTCTGTTGTGAGTTCCGTATATGAATTCATCGCTTTCTCCGACCCCGGATAGAATATGTTCTCCTGTGAGGTGAAGTTGACATAGGCCAGCACTGTTTCAATGTTATCGCCGTTCACCTCTTTCAGTTCATAGATCGTCAGATCGTAGCCGGAGGTTTTACCGGTATCGAACCGAATGTTGTTCGTGTCCGACGAATTCATCGGCATCAGAAGGCGATCTGTAACCGGGTTGAAATCCATGATCTGGGTAACTTCAGGAGTCGCATATTCCGTGGTTTCTATGATGTCGTCCGGAGTGCCGCCAATCAACGCCGAAAGCACGTCTTTCGTGGCGGAAAACGCCATGCCCCAAACTGGATTGGCTGCTCCCATAAAATCAGTAAAGGCACTGACTGCATCTTTACCGACGTCCAAACCGATATCGGTGCTTAAACTTGCGCCCCAATCGCCCAAAGTCGACGTCGTCGAGGTCTCAGCGGCCGGAATGTTGCCGATAACCACGGTATCGGTGCCAGTTCCCAGAACCACGGTGTTTTTTTGGACAGTATCTTCGGCGTCTTTGATGATTTTAGTCTGATTGAGAACCACCCAATTGTCACCATCGGCCAACACGATTTCATTTACGCCTTCACCCGAAACGATGAAATCGTTTCCGGTGCCTCCAAAAATGATCGAATCGCCGCTGCCGCCGTCGATCCGGTTATCGCCACCAACGCCGTAGATCTTGTTTGAACCACCAACACCAAGGATTGTATCGTCGCTCTGACCTCCGATCAGGATATCGTTGTAGGCGCCACCGGTTATTGAGTTGCCGAAATCACCGCCCTGGAAGACGTTCCTGTATTCCATTGTGGTGCTTGTCTGGCTATACACCCCGCCGGTTTGCGAGTTCGGCATGCCGTAATCATCCCGCTGACCGTGTGAGGCGTCATACCATTTTTCCTTGCTGGCCCCGGTATATGTCACGTAGCCGCTGGCATCGACGCCGGAATAGACCTTGTAGTCGGTGTAGAGGTGTTTCCCAAGATAATGGCTCCAGCTGATACCCTCTGACATCATGTCAAATTCTGTGACATCGGAACCAAGTTTAAGAACCCCCAGCGAAGTGACCTTTGTTTCCGCGGGTCTGGCTAGGCCCGAACTCCATGCTTGGTCCGTTGAAAGCAGTTCGTCGTGCTTGGCAAGAAGATAATCTGCGGCTTCTTTCGCTTCATCCGACCACCCGTTTCCGGCGATCATTGGTCCAGTGTTCGCGTCTTTGGCGACATAGTTTCTGACTCCGAGGTCGCCTAGCAGACCCCATGTGTTCTCTGAGTAGTTGGTGAGCCCATCATCGTACATACCTTGCCAATCGTCATCGGTGAAGGCGTTTTGAATGTCGGCCTGATGCACGGTACTTGACGCAATGGCTGTGGTTAGAGTGAAATCGCTGGCTTCTGCGGAAGCGATGACCGGACCCAACGGCAGCGGTTGCACGGCAACTAGGTCGCCACCATCCTCGGACTCATCGACCGGGCCGCTTGGGAAAGGCCGGACTTCGACAGCGTCGCTGGTATCGCCGGGCTGATCGACCGGACCGAGCGGCAGAGGCTGTATTGTGACAAGGTCGGCGTTGTCATCGATCAGCGGATGAACCGCTTCGAACTCACCTGCCTCATCTGCGAGCAGGTCGAACTTTTCATACTTGGTCATTTTCTTCTCCAAATCCTGACTGGAAATTGCTTCAGTTCACTGCCCCGATCTGTCGTCGGGGATGGCATCGAACTAGGGGCTTGTGCCGGTTTCACCAACCGAAAAAGACATGCTAAACTGTTACAAAGTATGACTTTTTTCGGTGACATCTTACGGCTCCGAAAATGGCGCACGGCATCTGCCGCGTCCCCGAGGTTTCCGGTGCTGCTGTCGTTTTCTTGATCTGTCTGATGCCGGCCCCGAAAGGTTTCGGGACACACCGGATGCGGGCATAACACACCCGTGTCCGGTGCGTCCGGTAGCCGTTTAACTCTCGCGGAACGTGGTGCGCATTTGTTTTGCGAGCGGTTCCGCCAGATACTCGGCCACAGTCCGATCACTGGTGCTGATATAGACTTCGGCCGGCATCCCGGGCAGCAGCGCGAGATCCCTTTCAGCAAGCTCGGTCACTGCGCTATCACCCAAGGCGATACGAACCTCGTAAAGCGCCATGCCGGTTCTCTCGTCGGTTTTTAGGTCAGGTGAAACAAAGCTCACCATTCCGTCCAGACGCGGCACCACTTTCTGGTCGAACGCACCGATCACCAACGCAGCGTCCTGGCCGACGGACACGTGGTTGATATCCTGCGGGGCGACCATGGCTGTCACCACCAGATTGTCGGCATCCGGTACGATCTGCATCAGCATCTCGCCGGACATAACCACCCCCCAACCGTGTGAACGGCGAGTTCGTGCACGATCCCGTCGACCGGTGCCCGCACGTCGATCCGCGCGAGTTGCAGGTCGGCGGCCGAGCGGCGTTCCTTCAACTGTGAAAGTTCGGGCATCAGTGAGGAGATTTCGTTCATCACCTTCTCGCGGAATCCCTTTTCGAGCTGAAGGATCGCAAGCTTGGTTTCGCTGATCTTGCCACGGGCCACCGCCATTTGCGAAGTGTAGGATCCACCCGATCCCAGCAACGCAGACCGTTCGCGCTTGAGTGCCGTAATCCGAACCTCGGGTGTCAGACCCTTATCGAAGAGTATTTCGAGACCGGACAGTTCATGCTCGATCAAGGCTACCTGTTCATAGGTTGCGGTGCGCTGGTCCTGCAGTCCAGTAATCTGTTGCTGCAATTGCGCGACCTGTTCTTCGTAGGCCGCAACCTGACCGGCGCGGGTCAGACGGGCTGCTTCCAGCACCGCAGTTTGGGCCACCAGCGCAGCTCTTACGGCTGGTTCCGCCTCACGGTTTTGCAATTCCTGCGAAAGCACAATCTCGTCACTGCCGTCGCGTTCTGCGCTTAACCGGGCCAGGCGGGCATCAAGAGCAACAAGCTGTTCATCCACAAGCACCCGATTGGCCCGAAGAAGTTTGTCATCCAAAGACAGGACGATATCGCCCGCGCGAACACGATCACCGTTGCGGACACAAATATCGCCAACGATCCCGCCGTCTGGATGCTGGACAGCCTTGAGGGACGTTGCAACCACGACGTTGCCATGGGTGACAACCGCACCGGACAAGCTGGCGGTCACCATCCAGCCACCGACGCCACCGACAAGCGAGGCGCAGGCGAGAATGCCGGTGAGAATTGCACTGCGTGAACGGTCGACAAAACCTTGCGTCTTCTTGGAATCTATATCGGTTGACATGTTGATCTCCTGATAAAATGCATCAATAGCTATTGGTCGCCCGGGCAAGCCGGGATCGGTAACGGCAGTTCAGCCTGCCGCCGCCTGCGGGGCTGTCGGCGCGGCACCACGCATAACCCCGACACCACCGGCTGTTTGGGGTTGAGCTTCGCGGACCGTCGCCTGGTTCTCGGCACGCATGCGTTGCAAGACGTCGTCCCGCGACCCGAATGCGGCAACCTGGCCATTCTCCATCACCAGGATCTTGTCGACCGCGCCAAGCACAGTGGCACGATGGGCAATTACGACAACGATGGCACCACGACCCTTGGCGGCCACGATGGCGGCGTTAAGCGCGGCTTCGCCAGTGCTATCCAAGTTCGAGTTCGGTTCATCCAAGACAATCAGGAATGGGTCACCATAAAGCGCCCGCGCCAACGCGATCCGCTGCCGCTGGCCGCCTGATAGGGCCGCGCCCCGTTCACCGACCATAGCGCCGTACCCGCCCTCAAGGTTGGCTACCAGTTCATGCACACCAGCGGCCATCGCGGCGGCAACTATGTTCTCGTCCAAAGCATCCGGATCAAAACGGGCAATATTTTGCGCTATCGTGCCTTCGAATAATTCGACGTCCTGCGGCAGATAACCGATCTGCCGGCCCAGATCCTCAGGCCGGAACTGATCCATCGGAACGCCATCCAGACGTACTGTGCCGCGCGACGCTGACCAAGCCGATACCAAGGCCCGCGCAAGCGTCGACTTGCCGCCACCGGTGGGTCCGATGACCGCCAGCGCTTCGCCGACCGAGAGCCCAAAACCGACACCCTTCAGCGCAGCCTGTTTGGCGCCGGGTGGCACAACGATCAACCCTTCGACCGTCAGGGATGATTTGGCGTCTGGCAATTCCAGTTGCGCCGTTTCGTTTCCGCCCGCCAGAGTGCATTTCAGTTGCTGCCATGCCCGCCCCGCTCCGACGATGCCGCGCCAGCTGCCGACCAGCGTTTCGATAGGTTGCAACCCGCGGGACATAATGACCGATGCTGCAACGATTGAGCCCGGCGAAAGTTCATTGTGAATCGCGAGATACGCGGCCACCGCAAGGATCGCCGACTGCAGGCCCAAACGAAAGACCTTGGTGGCGCTCGACGACAGCCCAACGGCAAGCGCGGCGCGGGCGCTGACCTGCAGGAAGCGGTCATTCACGTTTTGCCAAGCCGACGCCAGATGTGACTGCATCCCCAAAGCACGGACGGTTTCAGCATTGCGGCGGCTGGCCTCAGTCAGTCTTGCGCGGCGACCCGCCTGTTCGGATTGCGATAGCGTTGCCCGGCGCACGATCCGGTCGGTGACGACCGCGCCGGCAAGCAAAACCACCGCCCCAAGAATGCCAACAATTCCAAGCCAGACGTGCAACGCAAAGACAAGGCCCAGATATATCGGCATCCAAGGCATGTCGAACAGCGCTGCAGCACCCTGCCCCGACAGAAAGCTGCGAATTTGCTCAACATCGCGGATCGCATTTCGGCCTTGGGCGGGCCGGCTTGTTTCGGCTATGGTACTATCGAATGCCACACGGGACAAACGCTGTTCAAACTTGTGCCCCATGGTCACCAGCAAACGGGTCCGGGCCGCATCAATCAACGCCATGAACCCATATAGACCAGCGGCCAGAACAGCCAGCGCGGCCAATGTGCTGACGCTCTGACTAGCAAGAACGCGGTCATAGACCTGTAGCATGAAGAGAGGACCGGTCAGCATCAGCAGATTCACGACGCCGCTGAACAATCCTATGGCAGTAAGGCTGCCCACCATGGCGCGCCGCGCCTCGGAGAGCTGAGGATGCACTTCTGTAGACGACTTCATGTTAATCTCCTGAATTGAATTCACGAAACTTACGTGGCAACAGGCCGCGCCAGTCACAAGTCTAAGCCCTTCAAAAGAAATGCTTTGTCACACTTTGACACAATTTCAGCCGGTGGCTTAAATTGCTGCCAGAGGCCACTGCATATGCTGTCGGAAAGGTTGACGCACGGGTTGCGCAGAGCCGTCCGCGCCGCCTTGGCGGATCAATATGATCGTCAAAATTTGCCTGACAGAAACGGCACCGTTCGAGAAATCCTGAGCCATCGATCAGCTGTGAGAGCGAAGTCCGTAATCGCAGTATTGCAATTCTGACGACGTGCCTGCCCTATCGTGCTTCGTTTTATTTCTGGGAACGCAACGTACCATCAAGCCATAGGCTCAAAGATCACAGCTCATCTAAAAGAAAGATGTTCGTGCTGATCCAGCAGTCTCGCAGTACTGCTCTGACTATTCCGGGTCTGTCGGTGTCGACGCAATTGGTCGACACCGCTCAGAGCTCAGGCGAATGGATCAAAGCCAAGACTTGCCAGCGTCTCAATCATGATACTGTCGCTTTCTAGAATAGGGTTCCATTCATCGGCTTTCAGGTTTGCAAGGGTCAGATCTTCGGCCTGGACGTCGCGCACTGTGATCTTGTTTCCCCCGTTTTTGACGACTTCAAAGATCAGATCGCCATCAACCTCCGCAACCGACAGATTATCACTGCTAAGGGAATTGAAATCAAATTGATCTTGCGATGGATCGAAACCAAGAAGCTCAAACTGGTGAGCCCAGTTCCAAGTCACGTCGACGAGGTCGACGTCGGCCCCCAATTCACGGGTCGTTCCTCCGTCGTCGCCGATCGAGGGGCCATCATCTGATTCATCTTCGGTCTGGGGGTCCGATCCATCCTCAGTTTCAGCGCTGATACCAGTCATATTGCCAGTGCTTGTCTGAAACCCGTCCGTTGTCGCCCCTGCCGGTCCAGCTGGTGTGAGAAGCATGGTACGATCTACAAGTGTCACATCCTCCTGAGCAAAGCCGAACGGAAACTCCAGATTGTCCTCGATCACCTGGTCATGATGAAATTCTATCAGGCCCGGGATGAGATCCGCCTTGCCGACACCAGAAAAGGTGATGCTTTGTCCGGTTGGCAGAGACGAAATGACCAGACCGGTATCACTATCCTCCACGCTCAGCCGTTCGCGGGTCCCGAAATACAGAAAACTGATTTTCATGCTTGTGGGGTCAAAGTCCATCACGGTTTCGCTGACGCCATATTCATGACTGCGCACATAGACCGTGTCCGCATCCCTCGGCCCGATGTTCTGTTCCCATGAAATCACGCCGCCCATGTCCTGACGGAAGTGTTCGTTTCCGACGATTCCGAAATTCGCCAGCGAAACGGCCTGATATGTGACACCCTGGACGATTTGCGCAGCATTGGACCATGGGCTGTCGATGACGATTTCTCCGGCCAGAGATTTCGTCACGATCATGCCATGCACAGAGGTGCCGCCAAAATCCAGCTGGTCGATGGCGGGATTGAAACCTGTGATATCATCGGCATTTGTGTCAGCGCGATATACTATACCAACCCCGTCACTGTCAGGTATTACATCCGTTGGGTCCGACCCGTCATTGTCATAGACAAGCTGATAGCCGCCGCTCTCGGGGGGGGGGGGGCGATGTCGGCTCCAAGCGTGGCGGCGACCTCGTTCCGCACGCCTTGGCTGTCAGCCGAGAAGTTTCCAATCTCAAGATCCCCGAGGCTGACGCCGGTCAGGATGGTCTGCGTTGTCGCGCCGTTGTGGGTGATCTCGATCCGGACGGTTGTGCCCAATGCACCTCCGGTTTCTTGAAACAAGGCAAAGTTCTCGGCTGTGACGTCTGCAGATATTTCAATGACATCGCCCTTCGCAGGCATGAACCCATCAATTGTTTGCGTGGTACTGTCCAACCCGATCATGACATGCATGTGTGTGTGTCCATCATGGCCACTGGTGCCGCCGCTGCTGTCGATGAGGGATGACAATTCTTCTCGGGCCGTCG
This sequence comes from Sedimentitalea sp., assembly GCF_039973035.1. Classification (NCBI taxonomy): domain Bacteria; kingdom Pseudomonadati; phylum Pseudomonadota; class Alphaproteobacteria; order Rhodobacterales; family Paracoccaceae; genus Sedimentitalea; species Sedimentitalea sp. The sequence continues at coordinate 226,627 of NZ_JBDWLR010000029.1, read as the reverse complement.
CATCAAGCGCATTTATGCCATCCGGCCTCTTCGCGCACTTCCAGATGCTCGGCGCCGATCCACGAAACGAAAATGGTGTCCGTTGCAGGATCAAACTCCCGCACAACCGTCTGGCTTCCATAGGCCCAGGTGACAACCACGTCCGCATTGCCTGCTGTAATCGACGGGTTGTCGAGATCTGACACATCAGATGTCGACTCCGATTCCGGAACAGGGTCAGGTTCTGGATCGGGTTGCGGCTCCGGATCCGGGGCGGGTTGAAGTGACGTGCCCGTGGACACGAGATCCAATATCTCCTCGGCGGCGGACGCATCCAAAATTGTGAAGTTCGACGGCGACAGATCAGACAACGAAACACCCTGAAGCGTCAGTCTCTGCGCATTTGAGGGAATTTCGAACACGACGGATCCGTTGATTTCCGATACAGTCAGGCTTTCTGACGAAATCCAGTCCATAAAAATCGTGTCAGTGGCGGGATCAAATCCGGTTTCCAAAATGTCCGATCCGTATGACCAAGTGACGATAACGTCTGCGGTATCCGCGCTCACATCGGCCGTGCCCTGACTGCCGGGAACCGATCTGCCATCGCCCGGCCCATCAAGACCCTCATCACCTGTCAGTCGGTCCTCGAAGTAGTTTATTGCCTGATCAACGGTCGGGCCGTCATAGCCACCGAATTGATCGATATACTGCAAGATGGATGTTCCGTATTCATCCGTGGACACCGACCCGTTCTGAAGCAGGTTCAGTGTTCCATACGCGCCGCGCAAATGTGCCGCTGCCATGATCCCAGTCAGGGTCAGGACAACAGTTTGAGTGGTTCCATCAGGTGCCGAATAGGTCGATGTCGTCCCCAGAAAATCACCCAGGCTCTGCCCGGAAGTGGATAGCCCTTCTTCAATGATCGAGAGGTTAAAGCCGAATGCTTCCTGTATGGCGACGGATTGCGCCGCCTTGGTCTTGAATGCGTCCAGCGAGTTGACCCCGTTCTTGCCAGTCCATGTACCATCCCATGTATTGGAAGACGCACCCGCGCCATAGTAGACCGTATCGTCGTAGTATCCGAGGTCAATCAGCAGCGCCTCGCCGAACTGAAACCCGACAAACCCCAGAGAGTTGGTCGATTGGTAGGCCATTGTCTCCCATTCGGCGTCGTTCAGGTCATTCCAACGGGAATAGGTCGGATAGAAGTCTGTGACCGGGCCTCCGGCCCACTGTGTCAGTTGCCAGTCTTGTATTGTGCCATTTTCGTATCGCTCCCGGTCCCAACCGGATTCGAACGCAAGCAGAGCATCGAGAAAGTCGGAAAATGTTCCTGACGGCATTATACGTCTCCATTGCTTTCAATCTTAGATTGCACTCGACGTGGCCACGTCCGAGCCTTTATCCTGTCGGCGCGAACACAGTATGGGAACCAGCCGGCGAACCGTCGGCGAGACTTTGCGAAAGCGGATATTAACTATTTCAATCAGTGCCTTAGTTGGCAGAGATTAGAGTTGTTTCGGCCGTGCTAGACTTTGATACATTTCGACCCGCGTGACACGATCGACAGGCTTACAACCAAAAGGATAATCGACGTGATCAAGCACACGGCCAAGCAAGGACGCATTCTGGTCGTCGATGACGATGCTGACTTTGTCAGGGATGTCGCCACTGCGCTAGAAAGCCGTGGCTATTCGGTCCGTAGCGCCGGGTCGGTCGCCGAAGCCCGGTCGCGCCTAGCGGAATTCACCGATGAACTCGTTCTGCTTGATCTGCTGTTGCCCGGAACAAACGGGCGGGTGTTGTGCTGCGAAATCGCCGAGACCACGCAGGCCGGAATCATCGTCATAAGCGCCGTCGACGATGACGCCGAACGGATCGCCTTGCTGGATTTCGGCGCAGATGATTACATTGTCAAACCGTTCAACATGTTGGAACTGCAGGCCCGGATCAGGGCCTATTTCAGACGCTCCGGGAAACGACCGAACCGGCATTCACTCCGGTTTGGCCCATGGCGATTGCACGAACAGGAACGGCATTTGCTGCATGACGATGGGCGCTTGGTGACGCTGACATCCAGCGAGGCGCAGGTCATGCGGTTGTTCACCTCCAATCCAGAAATTGTCTTTGACCGCGAAGATCTGCTTGCCGTGTCACGCATCCGCCAGCATGTCGGTCGCAATGATCGCAGCATCGACAACCTTATCAAACGCCTACGCAAAAAGATCGAAACCGACCCAGGTCAGCCGATCCATTTGCAAACCGTTTGGGGACGCGGATACGTATTCAACCTTTAAGACCCGCAACTGCCGTAAAGTGATAGGTGTCGGATTGCGCGCGTGGACCGGCAGAATGGCAATGAGCTGGTGTCCAACTGGTGCAACGGTCAGGAGACCTCAGTTCTGTCGCAGCATGTATAGAAGGCCAGCATGGCCTATGTGAACGCGCTTATGACATAGAATGCTTGGGCGGATCAGAGCTCGCGCAAGAAAATGAACATTCGGGATATGGCGGCACTGAGCGTGCCGCCGCAGTGGCGTCTTTTCGATCTGGAATGCAATCTCATCAATGAACGAACCGACGAAGGCCGGGCATGAGCTAGAAAGGCAGCGTAAAGTTGGACGGAAGTCCATACTTTTGTCACACCAGAAAGATCAGGTCAGACCCTTGAACCTATGGGGTCGTCAAGCCTTTGAGGAGCCATGGCCCATCACGAGGCCGCGAACCGTACCTTTGGCCGGAACCGTCGACCTTTGTTGTTTTAGCGATTAGGTGCTATCCGGAATACAGCGCGGGGATTAAGGGACACGACACATGAAGGCGGAACCCGAAACCGACCAAGGGCATCGAATTCTTATCGTTGAAGACGACGAGGAATTGGCGACTCAGACGCGTAGTTTTCTTGAGGAACGCGGGTATGATGTCGAATGGGCCAACAGCGTCGGTCCTGCGCGCAAGCTGATTTCGCAGAATCCCTATGACCTCTACCTGCTGGACATCATGATGCCGGGCGTCAGCGGGAAGGTCCTGTGTCGGGAAATCGCCGAAACCTCCCGGTCGGGGATCATCATGGCAAGTTCCGTGACAGATGATGTTGAACGGATCGCTCTGCTGGAACTGGGAGCGGACGATTACATCGTTAAACCGTACATCATGCTGGAGCTTCTGGCGCGTATCCGCGCGTTTTTCCGGCGGTCGCAGGTAGGCGACACAGGCAATCAGAGACCAACCCGGTTTGGCCCGTGGCGTTTTGTCGACGATGAGAGACACCTGCAACATGACGATGGCCGACTGATCACCCTAACGTCGAGCGAGGCACAGGTGATCCGCTATTTCCTTACCAATCCCGGTTTGGTTTGTAGCCGCGAAGATTTGTTGGCGATCGCGCGCGTACGCCAGCATGGTGGCACAGGGGATCGCAGCGTGGACACCCTTATACGCCGTCTCAGAACCAAGATCGAACCAGACCCTGCGGATCCGGTTTTCATCGAAACCGTATGGGGTCAGGGCTACGCGTTCAGGTCCGGTTGACTTCGACCGGATCGAGCGGCAATCGCACCGTTGCCCGTAAACCATGTGGATGCAGGTTCGTCAGTTCGATCTCACCGCCGTGATCGACAATGATGGCTTTCACGATGGCCAGTCCAAGGCCGCTCCCCTTGCCTTGTGCGTTCAGACGTTCAAACGGTCGGAACGCGCTTTGCAACTGATCCTGCGCGATCCCTTCACCTTCGTCGTCCACCGTAACAATCGCGAATCCATCGCTGCGATCCAGTGTCGCCCGAGCGAGATTGCCGTACTTTATAGCGTTCTCTATCAGGTTTCTGAAGGTTCGCATCAGGGCGTTATGACGTCCTTTTACGGTTACATTCGCCTTGATATCCAAACTGCAGATATTCCCCAGATCCACTTGCTCATCCACCAGCGCATCAAGCAGAGAAGGCAGATCAACCCTGACCAAACCGCCATCTCGGCGCGTGGCACGCGTGAAACTTGTGACCGACCCGATAATGTCATCGACTGCGTTGATCCGCACGACAAGGTCGTCTTGTACAGCCTCTGGAGACGCCCTTTTTGCAAGCCGTCGCACCCGGTCCAGCGGCCCGCGCAGATCATGTCCGAGACTCTGGATCAGCGATGATTGATAGTCATAGGCTTGTCTGACCCGCTCGCTCATCCGGTTAAAAGCAAGAACGGTTTCGCGGACATCTCTGCTGCCTTGCGGTGTCAGAGCATCTATCTGTTCCCCCCGGCCCAACAGTTCCGCACCTTGCGACAGGGCATTCATCGGACCCAGAATGCGTCGGATCAATGCGATCATGAAAACAGTGAAGATAAGGGCGATGATTGTGTCCAGAGACGCCATGATCAGCAATGGAACCATGCTCATCGGTGCTGTGAGGATGTAGAAATCGTACCAGTTCAGCGCATCGGACAATTTCAAGGACAGGATCGACAGGGTTGCCGGCTCAGGCGGCCTGTCATCCCCAGACAAAGTTGAAAACCTCTGGCCCGCGGTAAGAAAATCTCCAAACACATTGTTGTCCGCGTCGCTCATGACAATACGTCGGTCGGCGACCATCAGAGCTTCGATCTCAAACCCATCCTTGCGAAACCGGTCTTCCAGTGCGATCGCGATTCTCGGATATCGGTGTGTCGCATCCTGAGCCGTTATGCCCGGCTGGTCACCAAGCCGAAGCGTCCGCTCAGAACTGTTGAATTGCTTCGCGACGGCACTGCGCTCCTCAGGGGGTACAGCGACGAGCACCGGCAATACTTCGCGCACGAAGGCTCCTCCCCGATTGCGAATCTCGGACCGGTGGTTTTGTCGGATCTGAACGTAATCAAGCCCGACAGATGCGGTTTCGAACGCCAGGACGACCAGAAGGATCACAAAGGTCACCTGCGCTTGCAGGCTCCAGTTCGGCCATCGAAGTCCAGTCAGGGTCATCGCATCTTTTTGATCGTGCATTATGAAGCCGTTTTATCAGACAGAGAACTCTATCGGCATCTCACCATAGAAGCGAATGCTCTCTTGGGTCGAATGAATATTACACCTGCGGGAAACAGCGCTCTTGGCAAAGCAATTAGCCGGGCAATCGTCCGGCCGCAGACGCAAACCCAATCCGCACCCTAGTCAGACGGGGTTGCCGCGGACGCCTGTTGAGGTCTGGCGGTGAGCTTCCGAATGGACGGTGTGCCCCACGTCAATCCCATAACGATAAGGCCGATAATCGCGGCGCCTGCGGAGATATAGAACGGCGCATGTATTGAGATGCTCATCAGTCCCCCACCGGCTAGCGACATGATACCGCCCGCAAGACAGAATATCGAGGTTGTGACACCCATGATCCAGCCTTGATCAGCGCCCCCTACGCTCCCTGAAAACAGGCCCAGCAGAGTCGGATAGGATATGCCGAACAAGAAATAGAACAGAAAAATCGGAATGAATGTCAAAGCCGCAACTGGAATGAGCGCAAAAGCGATAGCGCAAACCATCATGGTGCCAAGGCTGGCACCCACAATCGTGCGTTTTCCAAACCGCTTCTGAACAGGGTTCACAAGGAACGTACTGCTCGTCGCCAGCGCCGCGCCGATCACCAGCATTGCAACACTACCACCGACGACCCCATAGCCGAATGCGCTGGTCAGGTAGTTGTCGACAAATATGTAAAAGGTTACATTCGCAATCATGAACAGGCTGTAGACAGGCAGCAAGACCAACACGACCGGATACTCGGAGACCCGCCAGAAACTTTCAAAGATCTCACGCGGGCGAAAGACGTACGGAACACGTTCAACGCGAATATCGTGAAAAAAGAACAACACCAGCGCCATCGCAATCAGCACCATAACAAATGCAGCGTAAAACGGCAGCGTAAAGCTTGCGACACTTCCGATGATGTCAGGATCGGACAATAGCCCTCCGATGATCGGCCCCCCGACCAAACCAAAGCTGACCCCGGTGACGATGTAGCCCATATTGCGATCTCGGTCGGCATCGTCGGTGCTGCCGTCAATCATCGCAGCCTGCGCAATCGGTTGGTTGCCAGCAGTAAACCCGGTGATGGCGCGTCCGAGAACCAAGAGCCAAAGACTGTTGACCATGATCGCAGCGATGGTGATTGCATATCCTGCCAATGCCCCAGTAAGGCAAATCAGCAGGGCGTTCTTGCGGCCAATCGAGTCCGAGAGCTTTGAGACGTACACGACACCAAAGAACCATGAGAGAAAGAAGATCCCGACAACAAGGCCGAAATTGAAATGACGCATGCCCAGTCCGGTTGCCTCTGGCAGGAAGCCGGATTTGGGGCTCATGATCAATGAATTGATAATCGGAAACACAAGACCCTGACCGATGAGGTCGACGAAAACCACGAACATCAGGGTGATCCGGATCAGCGGCGTCATCTTGTGTCTCCTAAAAAGCGGATGTTCCCCAAGTGGAGAGCCTTCCCGAGGATGGTGCAGCCGCAATACCCTTGATGCGGGACTGTTGCATTAATTTCGATAGATCGCAAAGATGCTAGAGGATAGCTTGCGGTTGCGGGACGATTTCGAACAATCGCTGCTGTTCTTCTGACTATTAGGACTTATCGCTGCGCTTGATCGGTGTATGGTTTGTCCATGTGGATTTTCGTGACCCTCTTGATGCTTGCTGTGGCCGTAATGGGCTACCGCTACTGGTCAAAAAAACAAACACGCTCCAGGCTTCTTTCGACAGCACTTTCCGATCACCAGCGCACCGTCATCGCGACCCAGGTCCCGCTTATTTTGAGGCTTCCAACAGACTTGCGCGGTCTGCTTGAAGGCAAAGTGAGCCTGTTTTTGGATCAGGTAGAATTCATCGGGTGCGACGGGTTGGAGGTCACCGAAGAAATAGAGCTGTCTATTTCGGCGCAGGCTTGCCTGCTCATTGTAAACAGCGACTTGTGGTACGAGGCTCTTACAACAATCCTGATCTATCCCAACGCCTTCAAATCGCGACAACGCGAATACTCCGGCTATGTCGTGACAGAAAAGGAAATCGTACGCACAGGCGAAAGTTGGGCGCGCGGACCTGTTGTGCTATCCTGGGCACACAGCCTACAAGGTGCGATGAACGACAGAGACGGACACAATGTCGTTCTTCATGAATTCGCCCATCAGATCGATGACCTGTCCGGCCACACCAATGGCGTTCCCATAATGAGCGACGGACAGAGCTTTGCCGAATGGGAGCAAGTGTTCCTGACCGCCTATAACGCCCACGTTCGTTCCGTTGAAAACGGGTTGAAAACCGTGATCGACGCATATGGCGCGGAAGGGCACGAAGAGTTTTTTGCGGTTGCCGTGGAGGTGTTTTTCGAGCGACCACTGGCCCTTAAAAACGAATTGCCAAATGTTTATGATCAGCTGGCAAGACTGTTCCGCCTAGACCCGGTTACATGGCAGTAGTTGATCTTGCGGGGGGTCAGAAATACCGGCGTGTGGACGGTGTAGCGGAAACTGCTCGTTCCAATGCTCGAGAGCGCAGGACTAACGCAATCTTCGGATCTGATTTGGGCCCAACGAGATCAAGGTGGCCGGCAGCCAGTGCTACATATGTCTTTGTGCCGGCAAAAACAGGCTCAACTAGAGAGGGGCCGTCCTTGATACCCTCTGGTGCAGATCAGCATGCGAATGCTGCGTACCCTCCTAGGTCGGCAGTGAGCTCCTCGTCTCAGAATGCTATGGCCATCATCAATGACGGTAATTTGGATTTGCCTGCAGAGAGAGAAACCTCAGATTGCGGTCATTCTACGTCGATGGCAGCAGCTCTTTTCCGTCGAACGGCTTTGATCAAGAGCCAAGCGATAATCAGCGCCGCGGCAACGGCCAAAGTCGCTGATATTGGGCGGGTCAGCAATTCAGTGGCGTCGCCCCGGCTGATCAACAATGCGCGACGCACGCTTTGTTCCGCCATTGGGCCAAGGATCATACCTAGAATAACCGGGGCCAATGGGACGTTCACCTTCTCAAGAAAGTATCCCGCGGCCCCGGCCAGCAACATCACCCACAGGTCGATAGGGCGGCCGTTGATCACGTAGACGCCAACGCACATCAGGATCAGAATGGACGGCACCAGCAGCACCCCGGGAAGCCTTTGGAACCGAGCGAATACACGGGTTGCGACGGCCCCACCGAGCAGCAGGATCAAAAGCGATGTAATCAGCATCTCCATCATGAACCCGCCGACGAGGACGGGGTTCTGGTGGAACAATTGCGGTCCCGGCTGCAGCCCGTGGATCGTCAGCGCGCTGAGAACAAGGGCTGCGACCACATTTCCAGGGATCCCCAGAGCGAGCGCGGAAATCATGGAGGCGGCGTTATCCGCGTTGTTACCGCTCTCTGCGGCGGCAACGCCCTGAATGTTGCCCTTGCCAAAGCTGTCGGGGTCTTTGGAGGCGTTCTTGGCCGCATTGTAGCTGAGAAAGGCAGCGATGTTACCGCCCGCGCCGGGCAGGATACCAACGCCGATGCCAATGCCGGAAGACCGAATCCAAGTCGGGATCAGCGAGCGGGTTTCACCGGGCTTGAACGGCACGTGGTCAGTTTCAACTGGGCCGCTGACAGACCTTTGAGGTCGCACTTCTCCGCCAATTGTAGGACGGGTGGCAAAGCATAGAGCCCAACCAGCACGACAATAAGATCAAGCCCCCCCAGCAACCATGTTTGCCTGAACGTATAGCGCGCCAGGCCAGACAGGCTATCAATGCCGATCGTGCCGATGAGCAAACCCAGAACCGCGGCCATGATACCTTTGATCGGGTCCGATCCAACCATCACACCGACCGACGCCATCCCGAAAATGGCAATCCAGAAGTATTCAGCCGGGCCAAAGTAAAGTGTAACCCGTGCAAGAAGCGGGCCGACTGTCATCAGCGCGATTGCACTTGCAATGCCGACCACCGCCGAAGACCAGCAGGCGATTTTGAGCGCTTTCGCGGCCTCGCCCTTGTCGGCCATGGGAAAGCCATCGAACGTGGTGGCATTCGACGCGGGCGTGCCGGGGATGCGCAGCAGGATCGCGGGAATCGCGCCACCATACATTGAGCCATTATAAATACCCGCGACCATTGCAAGCGCCACGAGCGGGTCCATCGAGTAAGTCAAAGGCAGCAACAAGGCGATTGCCATAACCGGGTTGAGGCCGGGAAGCGCGCCAATGAACACGCCGAGCAAAGTAGCCCCGATCATCGCTAACAACGGCCAGAAGGTCAGAACATTGCCGAGGGCCTGTGTGTAGAACTCCATGTCTTAACCTCCAAACCCGAACAAGGGTGACAAGGCTTCTCGGGGAAGAGGTTTTTCCAGAAGAATCGAGAAGACGAGAAAGACGACAAGCATGCCACCCTCGCAAGATGACTTTCACATCACGAGCAATACGATATTAAAGGCGGTGTTATTGTTCAGGTCAGTTTCCTGGGAATCGATAACTCTGAGTTATGCGCAGCCCTTGCCAGACTGGACCGGACGCGTTTTGCAGGCGTTGCCGTGGTTCCTCTGGATGTCAGCGACGACGCACTTGCTGATCTAGTATGTGCGGGGGCACGGGGCGTTCGATGGAACCTCGTACGCGGCAAAGTCGTCCCGGATCTGAGATCGAAAGCCGTTCGGGCCTTCTTTCGCAAACTGGAGCGATACGGCCTTCACCTTGAAATCCATCTAGAGGGCCCACGAATTGCCCACGTCCTTGCGCCGCTGACAGACCAGGGTGTGCGGATCGTTGTCGATCACTTTGGGCTGCCTTCTGATCCAAATCCCGATCGCGACCCGATGATCCTAGCGACCAACAAACTGACAGATGCCTCTTCGCTCTATTTCAAGTTTTCCGCCCCTTACCGCTCGCCATTTGATGTGACCGCCCACGCGCATGCGCTTCTATCAAAACTGGAGGATCATCATGTCGTCTGGGGCAGCGACTGGCCGCATACACAGCATGAAGATGAGGTCGATTTTGCGGCTACCCGATCCACTTGCAACACTTGGGGGCTTAGGTCGGATACTACTGCGGCACGTGACCTCTATGGGATAGACCTTGATCGCTAGACTATCTGATATGGACAATATTGGTAGTGATTTCAGTTCACAGCGGGCAAAGTAGTCACTGGTTTAAGCACATCGAAAGGCCGTTTGAAATCGAGCTGCCTCCGCACAGGTGAACGGCTGGTCTGGCGGGCGCTATTGCACGGTGGGGCTGGACGATTGCTTTGGACAGTGAGTGATAGCGCATGAGCGCAAACACTGTCAGATGCTGCATCACAGCGACAAAAGAGGATGGCCAACCGCGACTCTGAGCTTTGGTGACAATATCGGCTCTGATGTCATCTGCTTATCCCGGCATTTGGGTTAGTTGCCCGCTTTCAATAAGTTGCTTGAAAGCCCGATGGGTATCCTGGATTCCGTCTTGCAAGCTTATCGATGGGTACTCGAGTGTATGCGCCCTCAAAGGCGCGTCATCAAGATCGGACGGGAAGGGAAACGGGTTGCCCGAGGCGCTGACCTGCGCTCCGGTCTCCAGCTCGCGCAAAATGGCCATACCATTTTCGATGGTGTCGCAGGTGCCGTTCAGGTCAAACACCGGCGCGCCAGTGCCCTCCTGACTAACGGAGGCGATAAAAGCGGCCGCAGCCTCACCCGCATAAAGCCAGCTATAATTGCCAGTATATGGGATATCGAATGGAAGACCCATCGCAGCCGCCTGAATCGCCTGCGTGTTAAGCGAACTCATACCTTGATCGCGGGCGATACCATAGACGACGTTGGGGCGAATGCCGACCGACGGGACCTGCCAGTCGGCCCAGTAAACATAGGCACTGTGTTCGTTGACGAGTTTATACGCGCCGTAAAGTGTTTCCTTATACGGCCCGCCGGGCGGCATGCCGACGGCAGCAACCGACGAGGCGTATGCTGTGCGCTTGATACCGGCCTCGCGAGCACATTGCAGGACATTGATGGTGCCCTCAACGTTGACTCTCGCGCCTAGGGCCGGGTTCGCGGCACAAAAAGGCACTTGCAGACCCGCGAGGTGGATGATCGCCTGATTGTTGTGTCCTTGGACGATGTCGCCAAGGCGGACAGCGTCTGTGACGTCACAAGTCTCCCAGATCAGATCTGCCGCCGCATCCCGCCCCATAATCAGCGCAGGTCGGGTACGGTCGTCCTGCAAATCGGCGGCGACGCAGGAAATGCCTGAGCGACTGAGGATGGCAAGCGCCCACGCCCCGATACATCCACCGGCACCGGTCACCAGCACGGGTCCGTCAAAGCGGTCGGCGGGAATGAGAAACTTGTCGGTTAGAAAATCCATATGGGCGCTCCGGCGTCAGGCCTGGGTCAGAAGGTCACGAGTTTTGTAATGCATCAAGAGCATGTTGCAATGGCGTGGGGCATGCCACCTCTCCCTCGACGGTTCGCACTTCGATGGTTGCGCCTGTTTGTTCATGGTCGAAATGGCCGGGAGATTTCGTCGGGCTGGTGACCAGGACGGGTGAACTGGAAGTTGTGGCGCAGGGCCGTAGCATTGATTTCGACCAACACTTCGCCATTCCGCGGATCCTCTAGGTTCACTCCATTATTCATTATTCCTAGAGCTGCCCGCCTCCAAAGCGACGGGTTTCTTCACTTTACATTCCTGTCCTGAAAGGGCTGCTGTGTGGTTGCGGTAAGACCTGGCAACCATTGGTCTTCGCCTATGTTGTGTACTATCAGGTATGGTGGCCGCACCGTAGGTCGGGGCGGCCACTTTGTGTTAATCACCTTGTTGAACTCAGCTCAGTGTCGAAAGCTTCATAGCGCGGCCTCAACCTCGGCGATGTAGTCGCGCTTTTCACCGGTGTGGACGAGGCCAGTGTTGTGGCCGCCGTGGGCTTCTGTGCCCTTCAAAACTGCCGTCTTGCGCGTAAAGGTGACCTTCATTTCACCACCCATGACCTTTCTGATGGTTTCGTACTGCCACTCGCTGACTTGCTTGCTGGCAGGACGCGCTGACATTCTCTCGAACCATGCTCGGGTCTTGGGGTGCTTTGCCCACACGGTATCGGGAATGATACCGCCAGCCTCATGTGAAACGAACTCATGGAACGCAGCAAGATCGCCATAGGTGATTTCGTTGCCGCAGAGGAATTCGTTGTCTTCGATCCAATAATTCTCAAGCATGTCCATCGACTCGTAGAGCAGATGTTTACCTTTGCGAACTTCGGCTGAAAAATCCTTGTCGGTGCCGTAGATCATTGGGCCGAAGATCGTCCAATGAAATGCACCGCCACCAAGCCGGAGCGTATAAGCATACCACTGCACAAACATGTTCACTCGTGTGCGCTGTTCCAGGGTGCTGCCAAACCAATGGCTGGCGCAGTCGAATTTCTCGTTTAAATATCGGCCAATCGCCACGTTTTCCCAAACTCGGACACCGTTGTCGCACAGAATTGGGACCTGCCCTGTCGGGTTGTATTCATCTCGAAAATCCTGCCGTTCGTTGATGTCTGTGGTGATATCGATGATTTCCTCTTCGTGCGGGATATTGTTCTCGATCATGAACTGAAGAGCGGTGCGGCAAGGTTGCGAAGCGGGATGGTGCAACAGACGTACTTTTTTCGACATTTTTGGGTTCCTCCCGTTGGCGGGCCGAACTCGGATTCTGAAACCATTTCAGCAATACTCGGCGACCCAATCAGCCCGGCGAAGCTTGGGCTCCTCCCCTTGCATCCGGACATTCATCGTTACCAAACGCTAACGCCGCGAAGAATAATGTGTCAAGAAAATATATCAAAATACAGGAATGACTATGTTAGCATAACTATAGGTTGCGGCGCTTGTGAGGGGATTGGGTCGGTTGTATAACGGATTGAACAGTCTTGAATCGGTGTTCAAAACCTCAATCAATATCAAGTGATTGTGGGGAAGAGTCCGGCCAGTTACCCACAGAACTTTCTGTGTGCTCGTGGCAAACTTTGAATTGATGAGGGTGAAACAATGACTTCACGGATCGACACGAATTCCGAACTTCTAAATATCAAGGAAGCCGCTTCGATTCTCAAAGTCAGCGAGGCGTCATTGCGGCGTTGGACGAATTCGGGACGGCTCGCTTGCATGCGCCTTGGGGCCAAGAAAGAGCGTCGTTTTCGGCGCGAGGACTTGATGTCGTTCTTGGAAAATCGTGAGTCGGATGAAGTCGTTGCGCCCACGGCCAATCGCCCGAGCGAGGTTGTGCTGGAAGGCGTTGCGATCGAATACGGCAGCCACATCTGCACACTTTACGAGAGCGATCTCGGACGGCTCAAATGGTCGATTCCTTTCCTGGTGGACGGACTGAGAAACGGTGACGGCTGTTTTCTGATCGCGTCAGAACCGGTTCGTGAGGAAATTCTTGGCCATGTCGGCGAGGCTTGGAGCGGCCTAAGCGATGCGATCGAGAGCGGGCAACTGATTCAGAGCAATGGAATCCCTGATGGAGAAGCCATGTGCCGGTTTGTCGAGCAGGGCATTTTTGCGGCACGGCAGGCGGGACTTCGGTCTTTTCGACTTTTGGGCGATATGACCTGGTGCCTCGACCTTGGTATGACCCATGACGAGCTGTTCGATTACGAACGACGTTTTGATCACGAAATTGGGCACCGCTATCCACTGGTTGCCGTTTGCCAGTATGATACGCGCGACTTTTCCGGCACTGCCGTGCTGAACGCACTGAAATGCCACGAAGACACTTTCCGCTATCCGCTATCCCGATTTCTGGCGTCCTGAGCGCGCAGCTTTCAGAACGTCCACGTCTCGGAGTAAGGCCGCAGTTCGATTTCGTTGCTCCATGCCGAGCGCGGCTGCAGATGCGTATGCCAATAGGACTGTGCGACATCAGACGGTTGCGCCAGTTTCTCAGGGTCATAGTTGTCGCCGTACCTTTCATGCATCACCGGAACATCAAGATCGCAGTCCAGACGCACATGGACAATGTGTACACCATCCTTTGAATAGGCACGGGTAAGTCCCTGTGTCAGCGCGCGCAGACCAAATTTGCCAATTGCATAAATCGGTAACTTCCCGGACCCCCGAAAGGCCGCAGTGGAGCTTGAGAAAAAGATACTTCCCTGATTGCGTTTGCGCATGGGGGGCAACACCGCTTTGGCCGCTGCAAATGCCCCGACAACCTCCAGTCTGAAAGCGTCCTCAAGGGCGTCGTAAGTCATGTCGAGCGGGTCAATGACGGTGAAAGCATCGCGCACGTTATAAATCAGAACATCTATATCGCCGAAGTCTTCCGCAACTTGCGCAAGAGCCTGCTCAATTGAAACGGGGTTGGTGGCATCTGCGCTGTAATACTGGACCTTTGCCGTGGGGCGCCCCTCCAATGCAGCCGCCACAGCGTCCGCGCTTCCGGATTCTGAACGGGATACCAGCGCGATATCCATTCCCTCACTGGAAAATTTGCGCGCCAAGGCTGAGCCGAGCCCCTCACCGGCACCGATGATTGCACAGACAGATGACATGTTTTTCCTCCCTAAATCTTCGTATTGGTCACATTCAAAGCCAGCGCCACAGCTTGCTGAGGTTTCAATAGAGAACGACACATCGGGTTTCGATGCTCCAGCGATCGGGGGCATCGTCAGGCACGGACGGATCGACAAAGGCGCTGTGGAAGCTGAACGTCGACGCGCCGTCGGGCCGTGCACTATCCGGTCTTTTCCCATCTGAACGGGACAATTCACCGTCGGAATCCCATTGCTTGATCAGCAATGCCTCGTCTCTGGTCATTTCCGGATAGAAGAACCACCGATGGTTTTCGGAGTGCTTTGCATAATAGTTTTCACCGATCCGATCAGCATAGTGGATTTCAAAGACCACCAAGTCGTCAGGGCTCACACGGGCAGCATCGCAAAGTGCGAGCGGGTGGGTGAGGACCGGCTCCGAGGCGATGTTCCGCCATAAATTTACGATCGCGAACCGTCCCTTTGTGATCGCCTGCTCCACTTCTGTCGGATCAAGCAAGGTTTCGCCCTCATCGAGTTTTGATCGAAACGTATCATTGCGTGTCGGAGGCTTTGCCAGATCGCGCAACCGTTGCGGGGCGCTCGTCATTGTATAGTCACCGTGAACCATGTGCAGTGGCGGTTGCACCTGCTGTCCGCCCTCGATCTGGCGCTTGCTCCGGTTGCCCACGACGGAGCGCACGTTGTGGTCAAATGCCGCAACCAATCGCGCGCCGCAAGCCTGACGAATGACGTCTTCAACCTGGGGGTAATAACTCAGGACAACGGAATCGTTCTTGAGGAAATCAACGTCTTGATCGGCCAGCGGGCGTCCAAGCAGTTCGAAGCCGTTTGCATCCAGAGTATGACGCTGCGTACCGGAATAGGTTCGGGCGTTCTGGACTTCTATTTGTCTTGTGTCCGCTGTGACGCCCACCCATTCGTCGTCAGAACCGCTTCCGTCCCGTTGTGTGTAAACCTTTCCGTTGCGGCGCAGTGACGTTTGTGTTCCGCGATCAAGATAGGTGAACCTCCCTATCCGACAAACTGGCGCATCCAGTCCCATTTTGTTTCCTCCCGTTAACTGCGGAGGGCAAAAGAGATGCTCGCCGCAACCGGCCTTTTTCGACCGCCGCCTTCGCCAAATTGATCAACTTTTTCTGAGTTTGGTTACGTGACATGTTCGCAGGCTAATAGGTTGCCAAGATATCTGTCAATCAAAGTATAGCAAAATTAATCATAGGATAATTAAGAGTTCCAGTTTAACCTGCGACACTGGTACGTGCATTTACTCACCGATCTTAAAAGGGAACGGCATTTGAAACTTGCTACCGTTCAGGCTGCACCTGTACTGCTGGATCGCTCCGCTACGACCGACAAGGCGATTACCCTACTGCGCGATGCAGCAGCGATGGGGGCCGAAATGGTCGTGTTCCCCGAGGTTTTTCTATCAGGTTATCCCGTCTGGTTGCGCGCTCCTGCCGTTTCTCACAATGACGAGTTGCTGAAGATCGGCCATGTTGCCTATTTGGAATCTGCGGTTTCGACCCAGGGACCAGAACTTGCCGCGATCACAAAAGAGGCGAGCGGTCTGGGCGTTTTCGTCTACATCGGGATTGTCGAGCGCGCAGGTTCCGGGGGGACGGTCTATGCTTCGCTGGTGGCAATCCATCCTGACGACGGCATTGTCAGCGTGCATCGCAAGTTGAAGCCGACGTTCCACGAACGTCTCGCTTGGGCGGATGGCGATGGGCACGGGTTGAAGGTTCACGATTGGAAGGGGCTGAGGGTCGGTGGCCTGAATTGCTACGAAAACTGGTAGCCGCTGGCACGTCAGGCGCTCTATGACCAAGGCGAGCAGTTGCACATCGCGGCATGGCCGGGAGATCTGGATGTCACCCAGGACATCACCCGGTTTATTGCGCTTGAAGGCCGCATTTTTTGCACGTCCGTTTCAGGACTTTTGCGTACACAGGATATTCCTGACAGTTTTCTGCTTCGAAAATATGTTGTCGAGGGCCGCAATGTCATCAACGACGGCGGCTCGATGATCGCAGATCCTTACGGCACGATCATTGCTGGGCCGGTGCTGGGGCAGGAAGCCATCCTATATGCCGACATTTCGGTCGAGAATGTGTTGGGCGCGCACATGAAACTTGATCCCGCCGGTCACTACAGCCGGCGCGACGTTCTGAGTTTGCAGCATAACAAGACAAGGCTGGGCTGATGGTTGCTTATATGCGCCTTTGCATTAGCAACCAGCGCGCTGGACCCTCGGCATTTTTGAGGACCAAAGGTTAATCGTGAACTCCCCTGCCCCAACTAGAAACCCCATTGTTTAAGAGAAAAAATTTCTTGCCACCTAGTGACTAGACGTCACCGGCTTCTACTCTTTAGGCCCATTGATTTGATTGCCGTCGAAGCATCTGGCAGTTTCAAGCCCTGACCTTCAGGAAGCGCTATGAGGGAAAGTTCGCGTCAAGATGCGGAGAACCCGGCAAACTGAAGAGTTACTATGGTGATTCATTGGATATCAGCGGACCTGGCAATCAACTTTATGGTGCCCTCTTACGAGATCGCCCAATGAACCGTACCACGGGGCAGTGTAAAGTCTTGTCCGCCCTGCAGTGTATCAGTCACAAGATGATCAACCTCATCCAACCGGCAGATACTGACACGGCTTTCGGCGCCGATCTTATCTGAGTTGCACAGCATCATACAGGTCTGCGCGCGGCGCATCATGGCGCGAGCTACCTCAGCTTCGTGCAATTCATAATCGGTTGCCCCGCGGTCTTGATGCAACCCTGTGGGCGAGATCACCGCGAAATCCGCCAAGAAGCGATCAATTTCGGACAGAGTCATTTCACCATATGTGGCGGGTACATCGCTATGTGGGCGACCACCTAACAGGAGCACATCGCAATTGTGGCCCAGATTCACTATCTGGGAAATTTCCAGCGAGTTCGTGATCACACGTATGTTTCCTCGCGCAGCCAACGAACGGGCAAAGGTCGATGTGGTTGTACCGGCGTCGATGAAACAGGTGGAATTGTGTGGGATGAGATCGCAAGCCAGTTGACCAATGGCCTGTTTTTGATCGTGAAACTGTTCCTGACGTTGTGCAAAGGTCGCTTCAGGTTCGATGATGGCGTTAATTGGCTTGGCGCCGCCATGAACGCACAGCAATACGCCCTTTTGCTCCATTTCCTTGAGGTCACGGCGCACCGTTTCCCGCGAAACACCCAAGGTGGCCGAAAGTGCCTTGGTAGAGACCTTTTGATTGCTTTCAAGAAGGTCCATTATTCTTTGCTGTCGTTCGTGCGACCACATAGATCTTTCTCGCCTCAATAATTTCGTAAATTCACACATTTCCACATATACCCACAATGCTTCTGGAAATGCAAAGAGTGCAAGCATTTCGTACCGGATTCGTCAGCGAGAATGGTAAGTCTGGCGGTATTTAGATGAAGTTTTTGGGTGAGTACTTTGTTCATAGATCGATAGACACTGGACAAAGTGCTGTAAAAGCGTGCGATTCGAACCTTAAGGACAACGAGGTTTGCAGCCACAGGTTTGGGCTACGAGCTCGGCAGAAAGGAGCAACATTGCCCTGCTGTTTGTGCTTCATCCGCAAGGTTGAGCCGATATCGAGCACAAGTTATGTGCGAATGCTTGGCAATTTGTGGTTATTTTCGATAATTTTGCCAAAAATGTTGACACAAAGCCTCATCTTGGCGCCAGATGGGGGTGCGACAACAGGAAGAGACATAATGGTAGCCAAGACGGCAGAGAGCTTTCTCGAAGAAATTCAGTTCATGGCTGAGGCCGCCGATGTTGCGCGTTCGATCGCCATGGAGTATTTTCGCAGCCCTCTTCGTGTAGAGGCCAAGGCAGACAACTCTCCCGTTACCGTCGCGGATCGTTCAATTGAGCGCTCGTTACGCAACAGCATCACCGACCGGTTTCCAGAGCACGGAATATTTGGCGAAGAAGAGGCGCCAGTCAACCTGAGCAGTCGTCACCTTTGGGTCGTGGACCCGATCGACGGCACCAAATCCTTTGTGACAGGTCACCCATTGTTCGGTGGCTTGATGGCTCTGCTTCAAGAAGGCAGGCCCTGTCTGGGTCAAATAGACATGCCTGCCCTCAACGAGCGCTGGCAGGGGTGTGTCGGGGTCGCATCAACGTTTAACGGTTCTGTCTGCGAGACCAGTGCCTGCACCCGATTGTCCGAAGCCTTTGTGTATACGACCGACCCTTTTGTGTTCTCCGGAGATATGCAGGGTGTTTTTGAAACCATTGCAGCCGAGGCCCACCTCGTTCGCTTTGGCGGAGACTGCTACAGCTACGGACTGCTCGCCTCTGGCCATTGTGATTTGGTCATTGAAACGGGTTTGCAGCCCTATGACTACCTGCCTCTGGTCCAGATCATTGAGGGCGCAGGCGGAACAATCACCGATTGGGCCGGCCAGCCACTACATCTGAGCTCAGAGGGACACGTCGTGGCAGCAGCCACGCCTGAACTTCATGCCGAGGCGCTCGCGCGCCTTGGTGGTCTTGTGGGGCAGTCCATCACTTGAACCTTATTGCATCAAGGCCGCGCAAGATGGCCGTCACAAAAAACCAAGCAAAATAAACGTTAACCTACCAACAAGGAAAGCCACAAATGATTAATCGTCGTCGTCTACTGACCTATTCTGCCGCTGCTGGCGTGCTTGCCGCCGCGCCCCGGCTGAACCCCGATTTTCTTTTTTCTCCTGCGATGGCGCAAACGACCAAGCCTATTGTTTTCCTGTCCGCAGAAAACATCACAGGCAATTGGGATTGCACCGCGCACACCACGCTGTCGCAAAGCACAATCCAGGGCTTTGTAATGGGATATCTGGCGCGTGCGCCTATGACGCCGGAGAATCCCGGCGAACTCGTCATGGAATTGGCCACCGAAATCAACGAACTTTCGGCGACCCAGCTAGAGATCAAGCTGCGCGATGACATCACCTTTCATGATGGCAAACCCTTCACTTCCGAAGACGTGAAAGCGACGTTTGAATATGGTTCCCAACCAGACCGTCCGGCACAGAATTATCCGGGCGCGACAGATACGTTCGAAGTCACCACGCCGGATGATTATACGGTAATCGTTGACACGTCGAAGGGCGGATACGGTGCATCGCTGTTCATTTTCCTTGCGGCCTACCTGCCGATCATGTCGGCGAAAGATATCGCAGAAGGTCCCGGTGGTATCCTGACACAGCGGTTGAATGGCACCGGTCCGTTCAAATTCGTGGAACAACGGGGCAACGATACCGTCATGGAAGCCTACGAAGGCTACTTCAGAGGCGCTCCGACTGTAACTGGCGTTACCTTTTCCTTCGTCGGCGATGCAACAACACGGATGCTGTCATTGATGGGTGGTCAGGCCGATATCATTGAACGGCTAGAGCCCGAGCAGGTGGAAACCCTGCAGGGAGAGGATGGTATCAAGCTGAACACCAGCGTTTCGGTCGAAAACAAATACCTCTGGTTCCGCTGCTCGAAACCTCCGTTCGACAATCCTCTGGTACGGAAAGCTGCCTGTCACGCCATTGACCGTGAGTTGATCATGGAAGTGATGGGTGTTGCGGGTCATGCTTCGAGCAATTTCGTCTCGCCGATCAAATTCGGCTATATTGATCTTGAAAACTACCCTGAATACAATCCAGAGGAATGTCAGCGCCTGCTGGCCGAGGCGGGCTATCCGAATGGCGAGGGCCTGCCGGAACTGGAATACATCACATCCAGCGGCTTTTACCCCAAAACCAAAGAATATGGTGAGGTCATCACCGCGTTGATGCAGGAACAGGGTTTCCCGGTGACTCTGAGCGTGATGGAAGTCGCGGCCTGGAATGAACGGCTTTATGATCGTCCAGGTGGTGGTCCAGGTCACATGGTCGATTGCGGTTGGTCCACGGGCTCACCCGAACCCGATCTGGTGCTGCGTACACATTTCCATTCATCGTCCAAACGGATCTGCGGGATCGACGATCCTGAAATTGACGCGGCACTCGATGCCGAGCGCAACGCAACCTCACTGGAAGCAAGGCAGGAAAGCCTGCAAACCAACCTGATGCCGATGCTGGCAGACAAGGTTCCAGCGTTGTCATTGTTCACATCCGTCATGATCCACGGCATGCGATCAAATCTGGACGGATTGTTCATCTACCCTGATGGCCTGACGGATGCGTCCAAAGCAACGATGGGTTGATCCTGACTAACGGAGCGCGGCTTGCGCCGCGTTCCCGCCTCTCATACGTCCAATCCACCCGCTCGGGGACCGCATGTTCATACTGAAATTTTTGCTACGCCGTCTGTTCCAAGGCGCGATCATTGTGTTCATCGTTTCGGCAGTGATCTTTACGCTGCTGCGCGTTGTTCCCGGGGACCCTGTCCGCCTGATGGCTGGAGGTATGGCACCTGAGGCATTGATCGAACAGATCGCCGAAGAAATGGGTCTGCGCGATCCGATACCTGTTCAATTCACCCGCTATATGGGTGGGGTTGTTCAAGGAGACTTCGGACAGTCCTTTGTGCGCCCGAAGAATGGCGCGTCGGTCGGCGGAACCAGCTTTGATGACACCACCCGTGGTGAGCGGGCGCAGGTGCTCGACCTCATCGCGGAAACCGCGCCGATGACTATTCAGCTGGCGCTGCTGTCCATGGTGTTCGCGCTGATAATCGCGATACCAATCGGCGTCGCGGGCGGGCTTGCGCCAGGCCGCTGGCCGGATCGGGTTGCCCTCTATCTGTCATCGATCTTTGTCAGTCTACCGAACTTCTGGCTCGGCATTGTGTTGGCATTACTGTTATCGGTGAAGCTGCAACTGCTTCCGGCTATCGGGTACCAGGGCTTTGCCTACACGTTGCTTCCCGCCTTCGTGCTGGCTATTGAAATGGCACCCTTCATCATTCGTACGCTGACTGTGTCAGTGGCCGGTGTGATGTCTGAGAATTTCATCGACATAGCGCGTATTCGCGGCCTGTCGCGCAACCGAATTGTCTTTCACCACGGCATGAAAAACGCGGCCGTTCCGCTCCTGAACCTCTTGGGCGTTCAGTTCTCGGTCCTTCTTGGAGGGGTTTTGGTGGTCGAGTTCATCTTCGACTATCCAGGCCTCGGCCTTCTGACGATCAACGCGGTCATGCAGCGCGACTTTCCACTGATACAGGGCATCGCGATCATAACTGCAGCAGCGTTCGTCGTTATCAACATCGTGGTTGATCTTGCAGCCACCACCATTGACCCAAGGTTGGATTACTGATGGCCGATATAGATGTTCGCGCGCTCGATGCGCCCGTTGACGTGACACACACCGTTGCATCGCGAATTTGGCGCATGGCGTTCGCCTCTATCGAGTTTCGCATCGGGCTGACCGTCTTTGTATTGTTGTTTCTCGCTGCGGCCTTCTATCCCGAGGTGAGCGGGATTGATCCGACAAAAATGAACATTCGGTCCAAGCTGATGCCGCCGGTGTTCATGGGAGAAGGCTGGTCTTGGTCACATCCACTTGGCACAGACCAGTTGGGTCGCGACATGTTGGCCCGTACACTTGTCGGGCTTCGTTACTCGCTGCTTATTGGCGTCACGACCACAGTGCTCATGTTGGTCGTAGGTACCATGGTGGGGATGTTTGCAGGTTACTATGGCAAGCGGGTGGATATGGTCTTGATGCGGATCACCGACGCCCAGCTGGCGATCCCGATGATCATTCTGGCCATTACGATACTAGGTGTATCGCGGCCAACTATTCCTGCAATTATTCTGGTGCTGGGTCTGGCCGGTTGGCCCGTCTATGCTCGCGTGATGCGGTCCACCGTTATGAGCGAGCGAAAGAAGGAATACGTTCGCGGCGCGATGGTGCTCGGCGCCTCTGACATGCGGATCATGTTCACCCTACTGCTGCCGATCGTGTTGCCCCCGATGGCATTTGTGGCGGTGCTTGATATTGCGCGGATGATGATATTCGAAAGTGTGCTGGGCTTTCTTGGCCTTGGTGTACAGCCGCCAACACCGACCTTTGGGAACATCATTTCTGACGGACGCAAATACATCATGAACGCCTGGTGGATTGCGACGATGCCAGGGGTTTTCCTGTTCCTCACGCTGACCAGCATCAACCTGATGGGTGCCGCATTGGAGCGGTCCCGAAACGTAATCTACGGAGGCTCGTGATATGGAAACGACCCGCACAGAGCATCCCGTCCTGCAAGTGTCTGGGCTGAACATCGTCGCCCAACTGCCGAACGGGGACAGGCCGATCCTGCACGACATAAGTTTCGAACTGAATTCAGGGGAAATTCTCGCCGTGATCGGCGAAAGTGGCTCCGGAAAAACAGTGCTGGCGCGCGCACTCGCAAGTTGGTTGTCGGCACCTCTGACTGTAACGCAGGGAGAGGTGCGGTTTCGCGGTACGGACTTGCTGAAAGATACTGCGATGGCCAAGCGATTGGCCGGTCGCGAAATTGCATACATCGGTGGCAACCCGGCTGGTGCGTTGGACCCTACCATGACTGTTGGTGCTCAGCTGGTGGAAAAGCTGAGGGCGGTGAGGCCTGATTTCTCGGCCGCCGCCGCTAGGGAAAAGGCGATCGAACTGTTGGAGGCGGTCCGTATCCCTGCCGCGCCACAGCGGTTCAATGAATACCCGTTTCAATATTCGGGCGGCATGATGCAGCGAGCCATGATCGTCGACGCGCTGATCTCGGATCCTGCCCTGTTGATCGCTGACAATATCACCCAGCCGCTGGACGTCACCGTTGCGGCCCAGATCTTGAAGTTGATGCGCGAACTGAACGCTGAGTTCCAGACTGCGGTGCTGTTCATTTGCTCTTCCTTGCCAGTCGCGTGTGATGCATCGGACCGGGTCATGGTTTTGAATGGCGGGCGGGTGGTAGAAATGCAGAAGCCTGCCCAACTCGTTCAGTCCCCGCGCACGGATTATACTCGTAAACTGATCGCCGAGTTGCCACGTCTGTGGGACCAATCCACTCAACCACATTCTGCCGAGCACGAAGCCGCCCGCCCGATCATGTCGGTGAGAGGCGTTGCGAAGGCCTATGAAGTAAGCCAGCGTGGGCAGTTCGGCAAATCGCTGGTGCAAGCGGTACGTAATGTCGAGTTCGACGTTTTCCAAGGCGACAATTTTGGTGTGGTCGGCGAATCCGGCTGCGGAAAATCTTCGCTGATGCGCCTGTTGACGGGCTTGGAGCGACCTGATGCTGGCGAAGTGCTGTTTGAAGGCGAAACAGTCAGCCATGCCAGCGATGCACAATTGCGGATGATGCGACGGCGCTTTCAATTGGTGCTGCAAGACCCCTATGGCTCGCTGCCGCCGCAATCGGCTATCGGTGACATTCTGGAAGAGCCTCTCAAAATTCACCGCATCGGTGATCGTGCGGAAAGACGCGATCGTGCGCGCTCCGTGATGTCTGAGGTCGGCCTCCCGCACGAACTCTACAACTCGCTGACGACAGGCCTCTCCGCCGGGCAGCGCCAACGGCTAAACGTGGCGCGCGCGATGATCCTCGAGCCAAAGCTATTGATCATGGATGAGACCTTGTCAGCTCTGGACCAGACCGAGCAGGGCAAAATGCTGGATCTGTTCGAGCGTTTACAGGCACAGCACGGCTTCACCTACATCTTTATCTCACATGATCTCGCGATGGTCCGCCGCGTCTGTTCGCGGATTTGCGTGATGTATCTGGGCGAGGCGGTTGAAGTGGCGCCAAACGAGCGTCTGTTCTTCGATCCCGGCCACCCCTACTCACGCGCGCTGCTGTCGGCGGCGCCAACGCTGGAAGAGCGCCGTTACCGTCCCGAGGACTGCCTGTTGGAAGGCGAACCTCCGAGCCCTATCGACCTGCCACCAGGCTGTGCATTTGCCAGCCGCTGCCCGAACGTTTTCGACCGTTGTCGCAGCGAGAACCCGACCCTGACTTCGCGAGGCGATCACGCGTTGTCGGCTTGCTTCCTGAATACCCAATCAACGCTTACCGCTGCGGAATAAGAAGAGAGTATCGATGCCTAATCTGACCGGCCTTGCCGCCATAGATTCTGAATACCTGGATTACCTCATGACCAAAGTGTCAGAGTTCGGTGCAACACCTGATGGTGGCGTCGATCGGCCTGCCCTGACAGATGCGCATGCCGCGGCACGGGATTGGTTCAAGGGCGAGTTGACCGATCGCGGCTACACCGTAAAGGTCGATGCCATTGGCAATCTCTACGGCCAGATCGACCTGACGGGGCCAGATGCACCGCTGATCATGCTTGGCTCACACATTGACAGCCAGCCCTTGGGGGGCCGGTTTGATGGCGCCTATGGTGTGATGTGTGCGCTGGCGTCCATCGAAAGCTACCGTGCGCAGTGCAAGGCAGAAGGTATTTCGCCGCAATGTAATTTCGTGGTCGCCGACTGGATGAACGAAGAAGGCGCTCGGTTCCAGCCCTCGCTCCTCGGCTCTTCTGTGTTTTCGGGTGAAAACACGCTGGAGTTTGCGCTGGCCCGCAAAGATCGCGAGGGCCGCACAGTGGCCGAAGAACTTGAACGCGTCGGGTATGCAGGAACCGACATAGCCCCGGAACCGACTGCCTATCTGGAAATCCACGTCGAAGGGGGGCCGGTACTGGAACGCGAGGGGCTGTCCGTCGCCCCGCAGGTTCGCCACTGGGGCGCGCTCAAGGTAAAGATCGAAGTGACCGGACATCAAGCCCACACCGGCCCCACACCAATGGAAGAACGTAAAGATGCCGTTCTGGGCGCAGCCTATGTCATTGCTGAGGTCAAACGTCTGGCCGATATTGCGACGGACACGCTCTATACCTCAGTCGCGCGACTAGATGTTTCACCCAACTCGCCCAACATCGTGCCCGAAAAGGCTATTCTGTTCTGCGAACTACGTTCACCCGAACAGGATATGCTGGATTGGTCCGAAGCCGCTCTCAAAGCCGCGCTGCCTGAACTAATGACAAAAGCTGGCGTGGTTGGGGAAATTGTTTCGATTGATCGACGACCGGCGGGGCGTTTCGATAGTCGATTGATCAGGCTGGTGGAACTTGCGGCCGATGCGCATGGGCACAAGCGTACAGAGCTTGATACAGTTGGCGGCCATGACGCGGTGACTATCAACCGACGTATCCCTGCGATTGTCTTTGTCGTTCCAAGCGTCAACGGCGTGATCCACCGCTACGATGAGTTTACCAAACCCGAAGATTTGGCCAAAGGCGGCGATGTCCTAACAGACATGGTCCGCCGCATAGACGCTGCCGGAGGAGATCTCGACAAGGCTGCGGCTGTCAACGCATGAGCGCGCAGCCAGTCCAGAAAGGGCCAATTAAATGAGCTGGAGAATGACTGCGACCGAGCTTCTGGATGGGTTTTCCAACGGCGCCCTTTCGCCAGTGGATGCGATGCAATCTGTTCTAGATCGTGCAGAGGCAGTCAATCCCAGCCTGAATGCCTTGTTTGATCAACGGTGCGAAGAAGCGTTGGCCACTGCCAAAGATTCCGAGGCTCGGTGGCAGGCAGGACAACCGCTCGGACCACTTGACGGTGTCCCCGTTCTTATCAAGGACAGCGTTGCCGAGGCTGGGCGTCCCTATTGGCGCGGCACCAAAGCCCGGATGGGCAACCCGTTTCCGACCGAGGACTCTCCCCCCGTCGCCCGGTTAAAAGAGGCTGGGGCGATCCTCTTCGCAAAGACTACGATGCCGGATTTCGGTTTGCTTGCGTCCGGAATCAGCTCTGCGCATGGCATCACCCGCAATCCGTGGAACCTTGCCATGAATACTGGAGGGTCCTCCAGTGGCGCCGGTGCAGCAATCGCATCTGGCATCGGACCCTTGGCAATAGGGACGGATCTTGGTGGATCGGTGCGCCTGCCTGCGGCCCAAAACGCGCTATTCGGTATGAAACCTGGGAGCGGTGTCGTGCCGCATCTGCCCCTCAGTGAGGCGCGCGTGGCTGGCCCGCTGACCCGCTCTGTTGCCGACGCGGCGTTAATGCTGTCAGTATTGGCCCAGCCGGATCACCGCACACCTGAACCGGGCGCGCACTTGTCCGCATCTGTAACGCCTCTTCCGTTGAAAGGGCTGAAAATTGGTTATCTGGCATCGATGGGATTTGGCCCGAAGGTGGATCCGGAAGTCCTGAGATTAACAGATGATGCCGCCCGCGCCCTTGAGAGCGAAGGTGCGATCATTGTACCGCTGGCAGAGCCATACGATACAGACATCTATGAAAGTCTCGACACCTATTTTTCAGTCAAAGCTGCCTTTGAGCGTGACGAACTTCCCAAGGGCCAACGTCATGAGACACTCAGCGTGATCACGCAGTACTGTGATCGCGGCGATGCCGTGACCGCCAAGGCCTATTTAAACGCTGTTGCCGCCATCGAGCGTGCGCGGGATCGCTATCTGGCGCTTGTCGACACATGCGATTTCGTTCTGTCGCCGGTGCTACCGATGGTAGGGTTTGCGGCTGATGTCGCTGGCCCCGATCCCGAGCAGACCTCGTCACATGTCTCCTTTACCGCAATGGCAAATCAGACGGGTCTGCCAGCGGTCAGTCTCTTCTGCGGCTTCTCTGAACAGGGCTTGCCGGTGGGCATTCAAATCGTTGCAGGTCGCGGGAAAGATGCAGCACTTCTTGGCCTGTCTGCAACCTACGAAACGATGCGACCCGAACCGGGCTTTCCAACGGCTTTCGAATGAGGATGAATCCATGACTACGACAATGCGCCTTGACGCCGCCCTCTCCAAGCTCTGGCCCGATGGGACCGAAACCTTGGCGGAAATCCCGGGGATCGCCATGCCGATGCACATGTGTCTGGATTCCCATGGAGCGGTGCTGAAGCATGGTAGCGCCACAGTGTTCGCCAAAGCATTTCACAAAGATGCGTTGGCACCATACACGTTTTCCGGAGCCGCCGAAGCCGCGCAGAGGGCTGGCGAAATCGGAATTGGCCCCAAGGTTGTTGCAGCCGATGCGGCCAATCAAGTGCTGGTGTTCGAATATCTGGATGCCGACTGGCGGATGGCGATGGTCTCTGATCTACAAGCCGGCCCGCTCCGTGAGGCCGTAGTAGCTGCCAAGCGCACCTGGCACGCGCAACCTGCCCTCAAGACAACCCTCTCGCCAATTTCCGTTGCTGACAGTTTGGCCGCGCAGCTTGAACCCAGACTTGATCAGGGAACGCTGTTATTCAAGGGCGACTTACCCTTTGCCCAGATGCGGGCGGTGATTGAATCAATAGGCGAGGCGCTTGCAGCAGCAGGCATCGACTTGTGCCCGGTTCATGGTGAAGACACTGTGTCAAACCTCATGATAAAGCCAGACAACAGCGTGAAGCTGGTTGATTTCGATCGCGCGGTTATGGCCGATCCATGGTGGGACATCGGCGCTCTATCGCTCGAGCTTTGTCGGACCGAACAGGAACGGGCAGAGTTGGTAGAAATCTATGCGGGTCACGCCGATCCGGCACTTATGGCGCGAATGAAGCTATATGCATTGATCGACGATTTCATCTGGGCCTGTTGGGCGCTTCTTGCGGATGATGGTTCTGAAACTGCAGGGCCAGAACTCTACAAATATGCGAACAATCGTCTTATCCGCTTTGGTTTTCACCATGACGTCTTCGATATTCCATCACTTCTAGGAGAAATTTGATGCAGGAGCTGATTGGCATCGACGAGGCGATTGCCCGTGTAACCCCGCTTGCGGGCCGAAATGTTCGTCCGGAACGGATCGCTTCCGGAATCACCAACATCAACTGGCGCATTATTGACGAAGATTCCGGTGAAGTCTTTTTCCTGAAGATTCATGGGGCCGGCACCGAAGGGTTTCTAGATCGCCCGGTGGCCTATGACGCGGCTCTCAAGGTTGCGGAGAGTGGGGTTGGCCCGGCGATGCTGTTCTATGACGCGGAAGCCGGCATTGAAATGCATGAATTCCTGCACGGATACCGCAGTTGCGGTGTGCGCGACACGCAGGATCCTGTAATCCGGCAGAACGTGATGACTGCGTATAAAACCGTACATACGCAGCATGTTTTGTCTGGTACGAAAACCGGATTTGACCAACTCTACCAGCATTTGACGCATATCCGTGAAATGAATGCTGCCCTACCCGACGACATGGAGGCCATGCTCGCCGAAGTCACCAAAGTTCAGCGTGCCGTAGAAGCCGCAGGCATGGATATCGTGGCTTGCTACAATGACGGTTACATCTCCAACTACATGGTCAATGACCGTTCGGATGTGAAGATGATCGATTGGGAATATGCCGCAAACAATGACCCCTATTGGGACATAGCCATGTTCTGCTTTGAATCGGCGTTTTTCAAGCCCCAGGAAATCTCAAGCGTTCTGGAAATGTACGAAGGTGTTGCCCGGCCCGAACTGGTCGCCAGAGTTGCTTTATATGTGGGTGTGGCAAGTCTCACTTGGGGATGTTGGGCCACCTACCAAAAGCACATGTCATCGATCCCGTTCGATTTTGGAAAATATGCAGATCTTCTGTTCATGCGGGCACGGCTCGCCATGACGCCGGATCGTTGGAATGCCGCATTGAGTTCGATTTAGAAGGACCGTGGCTACCGTCTCTGTGGCAGCGCATCTGTCTCTCAGCCAACTTATTGTCTCGCACGCTGACGAGATTGGAAGAAATGTCTAGGGAACATCTCGTTCCCCACCAACCAGGAGAAGTTTAATGGCGCGCGTCAGCGATGTGGAAATTGATCAGGTTCCTGAAGACGTAAGGCCGATCTACGAGAGGTACGCCAATGAGTATGGGCCGTTTCTGAATCAGGTCAAAGTGTTCGCGCATCGGCCGGTGGCGCTCAAGCATATGATGGGCATGCTGCTGGAGTTCTATGACGAGGCGCTCCTGCCAAAACGCTATCTCGAGATCGCACTGGTTACAGTTTCAAAGATCAACGAATGCAAATACTGCATCAGTCACCACGCGCCCCGCGCTATCCAACACGGGCTCTCAGAGGCGGCTGTCGAAGGCATACTTGGCGATAGTGTCGACGGGTTTGATGAACTCGATATGCTGGTGCGGGACTATGCTGTGCAGGTCACTAACAACTTTCAGTACATCCGCGAAAAGATGTTTGACGAACTCAAGCAACACTTTAGCGACGAACAGATCGTGGAGCTAACCTTGCGTATCGCCCTATGCGGGTTCTTCAACCGGTTCAACGACGCGCTGCAGATCGAGATTGAACCAGGACTTGTATCAGGCTTGTGATCCTGTAATCGACCCCACATGGGTGTTCCTGTTTGAATTTAACAATTGAGTCTGGATTGTTAGGTGACCTGCCCCCGCCGGTCCCTCGTTCATAATGCTTATCGCCTCGAACTCTTGGGGCAGTCCATGCGAGAATTGTCATCAAAATCGATGACGAAATGCCTCAAACCCGATACCTGAAACACGCTGTATCGGGCAACGCGTCACAGATGGCCGGATGTTTCAGATTACGCAGTCAAAATAGCCAGATTCTGTGAACACGTAGCATTTTGGGGCGCATTTTTACCCCTTGTTACGGTGTGTCCACAGGCAACGCACTTCAGTACTCAACATCGCTTCGGCACTTCCAGTTTGAACCGGCTCGCCCTTCATTTCATACTAGAGGAGCGGACAGAGAGCTGCTGCGCTGTGTTCGAAAGGCTCGCGGGTTATATAAATCTCCTGCCCCATTTGGCCGGTACTTCACTGCAAGCCCAATCGGGCGGCTATTGAGCACCCAACGAGATCGCGAAATTTTGGCGCCTACCGACTACAGACACCTACCGATTTGCATCAAATCCTTTGAAAATTGCTGAGGGTCGGAAGGCATTTCACCGTCGAGGATGCGAGCTTGCTCGAACAATACGCGGCAAAAGGAGGCCTGCACATCTTCTGAAAGGCTCGGTATCTTTCTCACCAGTTCATGACTGGCATTGATTTCCAAGACCTTTTTACTACCCTCAAACTCCGGGTTCTGTGTCTTTAGAATGCGCTCGAGATTGAAATCCAACCCACCTTCGCCGGCCACCAAGCGCACGGGGCTCTCAACAAGGCTTTTTGAGGTACGAACGTCTTCCACAGTATCGCCCAAGCAGCCCTTAACAATCGCGACAACGCCATCGGCTTCGATGTTATTTTCGTCAGCGCTGCTGTCCTTGACCTCATCCGCACCAATTTCTGACAGGTCGTATTTGTCACGCGATATCGACACAAAGGGTTTGTCTTTAAAGGAACCCATCTGAGCAATCCAAAAGGCATCGATTGGATCGGTCATCAGCAAGACATCAAGTCCCTTCGCCTTGAACCCTTCAAGGTGGGGGCTGGTTTTTGCCTGCTTCAACGTATCAGCTGTCAGGCAATATATGCTCTCCTGCCCTTCGACCATGTCATCAAGATAACTTTGCAACGTGATCAGCTTATCCTGTTTGAACGAGTACAGCCGAACGAGCTCGGCAATCTTGTCTCGATTTTCGAAGTCCTCGTAGAGACCCTCTTTCAAAACCTTCCCAAACTGGGCCCAGAAGGCATCATAACTGCTTTCGTCGTTCTTGAGTTTCTTCTTAAGTTCAGAAAGGACACGCTTGGTGAGCGACTTTGAAATCTTCTTGATCACCGGGCTGTTCTGAACCATTTCGCGGCTGACGTTCAGATCAAGGCTCGTCGTATCAAGAACACCTTGGACAAAGCGCAGCCAAGTCGGAATAATCCCATCGACATCCTGACTGATGAATACCCGGTTGATATACAGGCTGATTTTGGTCTTTCGCTCTGGTTCGAACAAATCGAACGGCGCCGTCTTGGGCACGAACAACAGGTTCGTGAACTCGATCGAACCCTCGGCCTTATTATGAATGGTGATATAGGGATCATCAAATGCAGCGAAGGTCTGCTTGTAAAATTCCGCATAGTCTTCCTGCGAAATCTCAGATGCAGGCCTTGTCCAAAGTGCCTGAGCGCTGTTCGCCTGCTCGCTTTCGCCTCCCGCTTCCTTTATGTGGATCGGAACCACGATGTGGTCGGAATATTTCTTGATTAGGCCACGCAACTTGGTGATGTCAGCATAGTCTTTGGCATCTTTACGCAAATGCAGCGTAATTGATGTTCCGACTTCGCCAGGCTGCTCTGCTACGTCGATGGAAAACCCACTCTTGCCGTCGCTCTCCCAAACGAAGGCCTTCTCGGTGCCGGCCTTCCTGGTTACGACCGTAACCTTATCCGCGACCATGAAAGCTGAATAGAAGCCAACGCCAAACTTCCCAATCAGGGTCTTGGCCGCATCCTTGCTATCCTCTAGTTCGCCAATATCTTTGAGAAAGCTCGAAGTCCCTGATCGTGCGATCGTCCCGAGGGTCTGCGAAAGTTCGGCTTCATCAAGGCCGATGCCGGTATCAGTGACGATTATTGTTTTCTTCTTTGCATCCACGATGACCTCAATTCGATCATCGGATGTGTTCAGCAAAGGTTGATTGGTCTGACC
Organism: Sedimentitalea sp.; assembly: GCF_039973035.1. Classification (NCBI taxonomy): domain Bacteria; kingdom Pseudomonadati; phylum Pseudomonadota; class Alphaproteobacteria; order Rhodobacterales; family Paracoccaceae; genus Sedimentitalea; species Sedimentitalea sp. Next base: position 194,639 of record NZ_JBDWLR010000029.1, on the reverse strand, counting down.
CAGCAGCTTTCGTTTGTGTATGGCATCAGACGCATTTGAAAGAAGTTCACGCAGAAATATGTCCCGATCAGAATACAGTGAATTAATGACAATATTCAGGATCTTGCCGGTGTCCGCTTCGAAGTTGTGCGTGTAGTCAGTCATTTGGCCCTCCATACTTGATCGCCAATTATGCGAGACATCGCGCTTTTTCAAGACACCGAGAGTGCGGATTAGGAACGGGCAAGCATAACAAGCTGGCTGAGCCCGCTACCGTCTCAGACTCTGTCGCAGAATTTAGCAAAATACAGACTCATAGCTGTCTCTGAACATAGTTATCCAGCATGTGAGCTTTGTTGCCCAAATCGAGTTCTGAGCGGCGTTGCGGGCCCATGTTTTATCAAGGTTTGATCGCGGTCAGCGGAGAGACCCCGCCTTCCACCAAGTGACACGCCACGCGGTGATTTGCCCCTGCCGAGTCCAGCGGAGGGGCATTATCACGACAGCGAGGCTCAGCGACCGGACAGCGTGAGGCAAAACGACAGCCTTGCGGCAAATCCAATGGATCGGGCGGGTCACCCGGGATCAGAATACGCCTGGATTGCTCTCGCAGGGTCGGATCGACAGATGGGACAGCAGACAACAAGGCCGCCGTGTAGGGATGCAAGGGGTTGTTGAACAGCGACAGACGGTCGGCGTGTTCGACGATCTTGCCCATATACATTACTGCAACGCTGTCACACATATGCTGCACCACGCCCAGATCATGGCTAATGAAAACATAGGTCAGCCCGAATTGCGCCTGAAGACGCCGCAGCAGGTTGAGAATCTGGGCCTGAACCGCGACATCGAGTGCCGAGACGGGTTCGTCGCAGATGATGACCTCGGGTTGGGTAGAAAGCGCGCGAGCAATTCCGATCCGTTGGCGTTGGCCCCCGGAAAACTGATGCGGAAAGAGACGCTTTTGCTCCGGATGCAGACCCACGGCCTCAAAGAGCCCATCGACGATCTCTCGCTTTTCGACGTCAGACTTGTTTGTCAGGCTGTCGAGCGGCTCCCGCACGATATCTTCGGCCCGTTTGCGCGGGTTCAACGAGGAATACGGATCCTGAAATATAACCTGTACCTTCTGGCGCATGGATTTCAGGTCTTCACGGTCCAGAGGCAGGATGTCACGGCCTTCAAGCTCAACCCTTCCGCTGGTCAAGCCGCTGACAAGGCGCGCAATTGCCAATGCGGCAGTGGTTTTCCCGGACCCTGACTCGCCTACGATGGCCAACGTTTCACCCTTGCGGACGGTGAAAGAAATGTCATCCACCGCAGTCAGGTAGGTCGGTTTGGCAAACACACCTCCCTTGCGACGGACGCCAAAGCGGACGGACAGGTTCTGAACATCAAGCAGATCAGTCATCAAAGCTCCTCCGCATGCCAGCAGGCCGAACGACGGGCATCCCCGAACGGCATTTCAGGTGGTCGGGACTGAAGACACTGATCGGTCACGCGAGGGCATCGCGACGAGAACAGGCAGAGGTCCTGCCCAAACTCTGACAGGCCGGGGACAATGCCCGGAACTTCGGTCAGCTCGTGCCGTTCCTCCGTTAGATTTGCCATGATATGCGGCACGCAACTGATCAGCCCGTGGGTATAAGGATGACGGGCGTGGGCGATCACTTGATCCACAGGGCCTTCTTCTGCCTTGCGGCCCGCATACATCACGATCATGCGCTCTGACATCTCGGCAACCGCGCCCATGTCATGCGTGATCATGATGATGGATGTGCCGGTCTGCTTTCGAAGGTCGCGCAACAGGTCAAAGATCTGCGCCTGCACGGTCACATCAAGCGCGGTCGTCGGTTCATCCGCAATCAGGATTTTGGGAGTACAGGCCAGCGCAATGGCGATCATCACCCGCTGACGCTGACCTCCAGACATCTGGAAGGGATAGGCCTCTACCCGACTCTTGGGGTTGGGAATCTGCACGGCGTCCAGCAGTTCAATCGCCTGTTTCCATGCCGCTTTCTTGCTAAGCCCCTCATGCGCGCGAAGCACTTCGGCGATCTGTTCACCAACGGTATAGACCGGGTTCAGCGAGGTCATCGGTTCCTGAAAGATCATGCTGATCTCGTTGCCGCGAATTTCGCGCAGTCGACGGTCCGACGCTGTGGTCAATTCCTCGCCGTCAAACTGGATGCTGCCAGAGGCGACGCGCCCGATGCCTTCTGGTAGCAGCCCCATGATGGCAAGCGCGGTCATGGACTTGCCGCATCCGGATTCCCCGACAAAACTGATGCTTTCACCGTGGCCGAGTTCCAGATTCATGTTGTCGATCACCGGAGCGACCCCGGCACGCGTCGCGAGTTCAATGCGCAGGTTTTCGACCTTGAGTAGAGGAGGCATCAGCGTTTCCTCAGCTTGGGATTCAGCGCATCATTCAGACCGTCACCGACCAGACTGATGGCGAGGACGGTGATGAAAATCGCGAGGCCGGGAATGGTGACGGTAAAGCTGGATTCCAGGATGTACTGCCGATTGGACCCAATGATCTGACCCCAACTGACCACATTCGGATCGGTCAGCCCGAGAAAGCTGAGACCCGCCTCAAAAAGGATCGCAGACCCGACCATGAGCGCCGATTGCACAATGATCGGCGGCAGCGCGTTGGGCAGGATCACCTCAAACATGAGCTTGGCATTGGATGCACCCGAAGCGCGGCTGGCCATGACATATTCGAGTTCGCGTACCCGTTGAAACTCAGACCGGGTGATACGCGCTACGGCGGTCCAACTTACGATCCCGATGGCAAATGTAATCATTGTCAGGCTTGCGCCGAACAGGGCCACGATAACCATCGAGAACAGCAGCGTCGGCAAGACCTGAAAAAACTCGGTAAAGCGCATCAGGACTTCTTCGACGATGCCGCCGTAGAACCCGGCAAGCGCGCCAACCGTAACCCCGATCACAACGGTGACGATTGCCGCCGAAAGACCGATGATCAAGGTGACGCGCGCGCCGTACAGAATCTGCGAAAACAGATCGCGGCCAAGATAGTCGGTGCCAAGCAAGAAGCCTTCTTCGCCCGGTGGGGAAAACGGGGCCCAGACCATATCAAACGGATCGGTTGGGTATAACATCGGGCCAAAAATAGCGCCCAGAACGATCACGACCAAAAGCGCCAGTCCGACCATGGCCGAATGGTTGTGCCGGAACATCTCCCAGGCTTCGGAGAGCGGCGAGCGGGCCTTGGCAACAGGTGGTTCCATGGTTTGATCGGTCATCATGCACGCCCTTTCAGCCTCGGATCGACGAGACGCAGCACAGAGTCAGTCAAGAGATTCCCCACGATCACCATCAACGCAGAGAAGAAGAGAATTCCCAGGATCGTGGGCGTGTCGCGGGCAAGGATCGACTGGAACGCCAATGTCCCAAGACCCGGCCAGGCAAAGACGGTTTCGACCAAAACAGCCCCCGAAATCACGGCGCTGAACTGAAGCCCGGCCAGTGTGATGACCGGCGACAGGGCATTCTTAAGCGCATGCTTGTAGACCACCTCGCGTTCGGTCAGCCCTTTGGCCTTGGCAGTGCGAACATAGTCCGAGCCCAGCGTTTCCATCATCGACGCCCGTGAAAGACGCGAATACAGAGCAAGAAAGATGGAACCCAGCGTTATCGTTGGCAGCACCATGTGGCGCATGATGTCGAGCGCCTGAACCATAAAGCCACCTTCAAGCGTGACGTCCCGCATACCGGCCACTGGAAACCACTGAATCTTTAGCGAAAACCCGATGAGCAGCAGTATTCCAGTCCAGAAGACCGGGGCGGAATAACCGAAAAGCGCAATAAACGTCACGAAATGAGAAAGAATGCCATTTGGACGACGTGCCGATATGACCCCAAGAACCACGCCGATGAACATCGCAAAGATCTGTGCCGTAAAGACCAGCAGCAGCGTCGCAGGCAGTCGCTGCAGGATCAGGGTGGTCACTGGCTGATTGTAATAAAAGGAATACCCCAGATCAAATTGCAGCACACGTCCCAGATAGCTACCGAGCTGTATCAAGAAGGGTTTGTCCAGGCCGTAATCGGCACGGATCTGGGCCATTGTGTCCTCGTCGGCACCGCCCATTGATTGCGCGATGGTGTCCGCCACGTCGCCGGGCGCAAGATGCATCATCGTGAAGTTCAACACCAGGACGGCGAGCAACAACAGGATGGCATAGAAGATCCGAGTTGTAGTGACGCGCATCGCGTTCATTGTGACCACCTTTCAGCCAAGGGCCTGCAAATCGAATGCCCGCGACCGCAAGGGCCGCGGGCAGTTAGATCAGTCTTTCAGATAGATCTTGTCCATCGGCGAACTGGACGCCCAGATGCCTTGGGGTGGGTTACCGACCCTGTCCGAATAGACCGTGTGCTGTGGCACGGCGTTGATAAAGTAGATCGGCACTTCATCGGCCACGATTTCCTGAAACTCGGAATAGAGCGCCTTGCGCTTTTCCGCGTCCAGTTCAGTCGCAGCCGCGTCTAGGATCTCATCCACACGCGCGTTCGAATAGCCTTGGGTATTTGACCAGACACCCTTGCCAATGTTCGAGCTCAGATAGGTCCGGTTCACGCCAATCACCGGATCCCCCCAGTTATAGACGCTGTCCATTGCCAGATCGAAATCCATGTTGCCCATCACCTGAGCCCAGGTCGGAAAATCTGGATGTGCCCGAACCACAACATCGATGCCAACCTTAGAGAGCGCTGCCTTGATGTATTCTGTCTGGGGTTTGTAACCGGGGAAACCGGGCAGTTCGATTTTCAACTCGAACCTCTTGCCGTCCTCAAGCGGATAGCCCGCCTCGTCCAGCAAGGCGTTTGCCTTGTCCAGATCCAGTTCATAGGCCTCGACGTCCGGGTTATAGAGCGGGCTATCGGGGTGGATACCGGTCTTCGCCTCAATCGCAGTCCCCCGCATCAGGGCCTTGAGGATAAAGTTCTTGTCAATTGCATAGGCAATGGCCTGACGGACCTTCACATCCTGTAGCGGCCCGTGCGTGGTGTTCATCGCAAGCCAGTCGATCGCACCGATGCCGCCGTAACCCTCTTGGGTCACAGTCAGATTGTCCGCTGATTTAAGGCGGTTCACGATCGTGGGTTCGGCTTCGAAGGTGGACATCTGAATTTCACCGTTCTGCAACGCGATGGCGCGGGCGGAACTGTCATTGATGATGCGAGCGACGATCCGGTCGAGATAGGGCAGACCTTCTTCCCAATAACCGTCATAGCGTTCGAGGATAACGTGTTCGCCCGGCTTGAACTCGACAAGTTTGAAAGGACCCGAACCCACAACATCCTGATTGTTGCGCGGGTGGTTCTTGGGGTCTTGCCCATCGCCATAGATATGCTTGGGAATGATCGCCATAAGCTGGCCTGACATTGCCAGCATCAGCGCCGGATGCGGATGAGCCAGATTCAGAACGGCGGTGTGTTCATCCGGTGTATCGACACTCTCGACCGGGGCGAACATCGACTTGAACGGATGGTATTCCTTGATCACGTCCACGGAAAAGGCGACATCCTCGGATGTGATCGGCTCACCATCATGGAACGTTGCGTTCTCTTGCAGGTGCAGCGTGACCTGAAGCCCGTCATCGCTGACCTCCCAGCTTTTGGCGAGATAGGGCTGGGGCGTCCAATCATCGTCATATCTGAGCGGCGAGGCAAAAAGTTGGGTGCCGGGCATGCCGGTTGCTGTCCCTGACTGAACGGCGGGGTTCAAGACCCGCGGCGTCCCGCCAGGCAAGGAAACCACCAGCGTCCCGCCAGCCTTGGGTGTGTCCTGTGCCCAGCCCGCACCTGCGGCAGTACATGCCGCAATCAGAGTGGCTGCCAACAGCTTTTTGGTACTGTGTTTCATGTCTCGGTCTCCCTGTTGATGACCATTTTCAAGTGCCGCTGTTTTGTTGCGGTCGTGCGATTTCCGTAAACCTAGCCCAAGCCTTTTCCATCAAAAAACTGAAAAAATGGGCTGCTATCCACCATAAAACCAATGAAGCCACCAACTACTCAACTATCAGATGCGCGAATGCCCCTTTATTACTTAATTCCAGACAGTTATCGATGAACGCCTTGATCGTCCTTGGTACGCCCTCGGTGTCGGCGATAGCGATCCCGAACGGGGCTGATTCTATCTCATCTGAGATCGGTACGATGCGATAACCCGATTCTGTCTCGCGATAGTCCAATGGTCGGATGTTAAGCAGTGCGACGCCAAAGCCGCCCGCGACGAGCGCCCGCAAAATCTCCGATGACCGCGTCGAGTGTGCAACGACCGGGTCAAGCCCCGCCGCATGAAACATATCCATAAAATATTTGCTGGCACCTGGCAGGTCGAGCATCACGAGCGGTTTCTCAGACAACTCCGCCAGTGTGGTCCGCCCCGCGCGAGCGATGGAATCGTCACTTGGCACGATGGCGTAAGGTGGTGCCGAAAACAAAGGATAGAAGCGGTGTTTTGAGTCCCTGAATAGATCGTATGTAAAAGCAAGATCCGCTTCACCTTCATTCACGTAATCGATAATAACGCTGAGAGAACCTTCCAGTACTGTGATCGACAATTCGGGAAAGCGTTCTGTCACGCTGCGCAATATTATTGGCAAGAATGCCGGCGCAGCCGTCGCATAGCACGCTATCCTCAGCGTTCCGCGCGCAGTACCAGCGACTGACTGGATTTCAGACTGAAAGTTCCGGGCCTGCTGCAGGAAGCGTCGCACCAGGACAAGCGACTCCGCCCCTTGCGGTGTGGGCCGAATACCCTTTGACGGTGTCCGGATGAACAAGTCATAGCCCAAACCGGTCTCAAGGACTTCGATAGCGGCGGTAATCGAACTCTGGGAAATCGACAATTCGGTCGCGGCACTCGCGATCGAACCGAGCCGTCCGGCCGCCTCTACATAGCGCAATTGTTTGAGCGTGAAGTTCTGCACCGCCCTCGTTCCACTATCCAGTTGTGGTTATCCCTTGATTATATCCATTTTTCCGACGAATGAAATCTTTCTAGGCTCTCCTCAGGCGCTTGCACGATGACAGGATGAAAAAATGAAGACCACAATCTATTCAGCCCAAAAAATCATCACGATGAATCCGAACCAACCCGAAGTCAGCCATGTCGCTGTACACGGGGGTCGGATTCTGGGCGCAGGTACACTTGAGGAACTTGCCGGTTGGGGGCCTTACGAGCTGAACGAGCGCTTTGCCGACAAGGTGCTTTTGCCGGGTTTGATAGAAGGCCATGCACACAGCATGGAGGGTGCATTGTGGAGTTTCACCTATGTCGGCTGGTTTGATCGTATGGATCCGAATGGCAAGGTTTGGGGCGGGCTAAAAACCGTTGATGATGCGGTGGCAAGGCTCAAGGAAGCTGAATCGGCCTTGGAGGATGCAGACCAACCCTTGTTGGGCTGGGGATTTGATCCAATCTACATGGACAACGTGCGCATGACCCGGGCCGATCTTGACCGGGTCTCGGATACGCGGCCCGTGGGGGTGATGCACGCATCCGGGCACATTCTGAACGTCAACACCAAGGGCTTGGAACTGGCGGGCCTCATGAAGCAGGGCAACACCCACCCAGGCATTCCGCTTGGCGATGACGGTTTCCCGACCGGCGAGCTGAAGAGCCCCGAGATCATGATGCCTGCAGGAAAGCATGTCGGCATGGATCGTGCCTTTCTGTCCGCTGATCAAGAGGGCCTGCGCAACTATGCAAGGCTCTGCGTCAGGTCTGGTGTGACGACCTCTTCAGATCTGGGCCAGCAGCTTGACGACGACCTTGTCGAGATGTTTTCCGATGTGACCGGCGCCGATGATTATCCCGTTTGCATGGTCGCGTTTCGTATCAATATGGGCCTGTCACCAAAGGATCTGGTCGATTACACCGCTTCGCTGCGAGAACGCAGCACCGACCGGCTGGAACTTGGTCGCATCAAGGTGATTGCGGACGGCTCCATTCAGGGCTTTTCAGCCCGTATGCGCTGGCCCGGCTATTACAACGGCGCAGAAAACGGCTTGTGGTACATTGCGCCTGATCAGTTGGCCGAAATCTTCGAACGCGCACTCGCCGCCGGGGTGCAGGTCCATACCCACACGAACGGAGATGAGGCAACGCAGTTGGCCATTGAAACCATGGAGGCATCTCTACGCAAGCACCCGGATCTTGACCATCGGTTTACCCTGCAACACTGCCAGCTCGCTTCGCCAGCCCAGTTCCGCAAGATGGCAAGACTTGGAATGTGCGTGAACCTGTTCGCCAACCACCATTTCTATTGGGGCGACGAACACTATTCCCTGACTGTAGGCCCCGAACGCGCCGAACGGATGAACGCCTGCCGCACGGCATTGGCCGAAGGGATCCCGATGACCATTCACTCTGATGCGCCGGTAACACCGCTTGGTCCGCTCTTCACAGCTTGGGCCGCCGTCAACAGATGCACCGCCTCGGGGCGTGTTCTGGGCAAAAACGAACGGATCTCAGTAGCAGAGGCGCTTTACGCCATCACGCTGGGGGCCGCAGTCACAATGAAAATGGACGATCTGGTCGGCTCGATCGAAGTCGGAAAGCGGGCCGATTTTGCTGTGCTCGAAGACGACCCGACCAAAGTTGCCCCAGAGGCGCTGAAAGATATCGGCGTCTGGGGGACAGTTCAGGGTGGCCGTATTTTCGAGGCCGCGACGATATGATGGATCTGCCAGTTTCAGTGATAGGTGGCTATCTCGGTGCGGGAAAAACCACGCTGATCAACCACCTGTTGCGGCATAACGAAGGCCAGCGTCTTGCGGTGCTGGTCAACGAGTTCGGCGAACTTCCAATTGATGCCGATTTGATCGAAGCCACCGGGGATGGGCTCATCTCTATCTCTGGTGGATGTGTGTGCTGCGCGTTTGGAAGCGATCTGATCGGTGCCTTGAGCGATATTCAGAACATGTCACCCCGTCCCGACCATATCTTGATCGAAGCAACCGGCGTTGCCCTGCCGGCGTCCATCGCTACAACCGTCGGAATGATCGATGGCCTGAGGGCGGACGCCACGCTGGTATTGGCGGACGCCGAACAGATCCGCAGAAACGCAAACAATACTTATTTGGCCGATACAATCGAACGCCAATTGAAACAGGCCGATATTCTTCTTCTGACCAAGGCCGACCTCGTATCCCCGCATCAACTAGAGGCCGTCCGAGATTGGTTGAACCTGAACTACCCCGGAAAACGCATTCTGCCGGTGACGTCAGGACAGATACCGATTTCTGCTGCCTTGGGCGCCCTGCCCTTTCCGGCCCGCCGATCCGCTGTCGCCGATACCGTGCATGGTCGCTTCCACAGCCAGGTTTATCGACCAGCGAGCCACATTGACGCCAAAGACCTTGGCGCGGCCTTGGCCGATGATCACGGAGTGGACAGAGCCAAGGGGTTCATACGCACGGCCACCGGCATGGCGCTGATCCATGTCGTCGGAAACCGTTACACCATCGAAACTGTCGACGATGATCACGAAACCGGCGTGGTTTTCATCGGCCTGAAAGACCAGCTTGATCTGGAGAATATTCAGCGCATCCTCGAGGGGCTTGAGGCGGGCAATCAGGAACAAGCACACGTGTGATCGTCCTTGATTGATCAGCGACCCACACGCCAACGGCGTGCGCCGCAAACTCGAACAATCTCAGCGATCCGTTTCCCTTCTTGACCCGGTTCAAACCCCGCCGGTCGCTGCCTTCTTGCGAACGCCGTTCAACACATCCTCAGCGGATGGCGTTGGCCAGTCGAAATAATCCAAGGTTCCGGCATAGCCGTTGCCTCCCATTCGACCAATGGCATCCAACCGCTCATGGTCCGAATAACAGGTCGCAGGATCGATGATATCGTTGCGCACATGGGCCATGACAATTCGGCCAAGGATGATTTCGCGGGCCGAACTGACCTCGATTCCCAGATATCGCTCACATTCAAAGGCAACGGGTGCCTCGGCGATGCGCGGGCAGGCAACCTTTTCCCCAGGCGCTGACGTAAGCCCCGCCATTTCGAGTTCATCCACCTCCCGGTCAAATCCGGCAGCCGTGACCGACATCGCTTCGACATTCGCACGATCAACGATGTTCACGGTAAAACACTCGGTCATGCGAATGTTGTAGGCGGTATCCTTGAAACTCCGGTCCGGTTTGTTTTCCACGCCAAGCGCCAGAATCGGTGGATCAGCCGACAGGCAGTTGAAAAAGGAATATGGTGCTGCATTGACCACCCCGTCGGGCGACACCGTGGTAACCCAGGCGATCGGGCGCGGTACGATAGTGCCGATCATAACCTTATAGGCCTCGCGCGGGGTGAGGTCAGAAAAGTTCAAGGCGTGATGGGTTGCGGAAAGCGTCATTGCGCCAACTCCTTGCCATAATGGGACAGGATGGACTGGATGTTATCCGGCTTGGGCGTCAGCTCCGCTCGCCCGGCAACCGCACCAAGGTGGTGGTTCATGATCTCGCTGGCGCGCGCCGCGTCTCCGGCGCGGATGGCCTCGATGATCTGGGAATGCTCGCCTACTGCGCAGTCAGAGGAATGGCTTCTTGCATACATCGACATGATGAGTGAGCAACGAAGCACAACCTCGGATACATATCGGGCCAGCACATCATTGCCGGTCAGCGCGGCAAGATGAACGTGAAATTCACCAGCGAGCCGAATTGAAACCGGGCCATCTTTGCCCTTTACGCTTTCTTCGTTGCGCACATGAGCCTCAAGCTGATCGTATCCACTTTCTGGCATGCGCTCGCATAGAATTCGGATGACCTCTTTTTCGAGGCATTGCCGAACCTCGAACACGTGCTGCGCCTCTTCCTTGGACGGTTCGGCGACAAACGCACCACGATTGCGGCGCGTGATGACAAGCCCTTCGTTCTCCAGACGCACCAAAGCATGTCGAACGATGGTCCGACTCACCCCGAACTGTTCGCCGACAGTATCCTCGGGAAGCCGCATCCCTGGCTTCAATGCTTGTTCGATTATGGCCCTGCGAAGCAGATCATGCACCGCGTTGGTCAGGGTATTTTTACTGTCACTCATCTGCGCCTGCGCCCACTATTTCCACATCCGCCATATCGTATTCGATTTATTTGGTCAATTGGATACAATTTACTTGCCATCCCGCACTTGCTGGGTCAAGACATGGAAATCGTATCCAATCTTGACGATTCTGAAATACAATCTTCACGAACAGGGACCAAATTTATGCAACTCAGACATTTTCTGCTCGCAACTGCAGCAGCCGCGGGCCTCGCAGGCGCCGCCCAGGCCGAGAACGTGCTGAAATGGGGCGCGAACCGGGATATCGGATCGCTGGACCCCTATTCCTACGGTGACAGCTTCACCATCAACGTATTGAACCATGTTTACGAAGGGCTGGTGCGCTACAACAAGGACCTCAAGATTGAACCGGCACTCGCCACCAGCTGGGAAATCCTTGATGATCAGATCACCTGGCGCTTCAAGCTGCGCGATGATGTGACCTTTCACAACGGAAACCCCTTCACCGCTGCTGATGTTGTCGCCTCTCTGACACGGGTCAGCGATGAAACCTCGCCTCTCAAGGGCAATCTGCCAGCATATGTCAGCTCTGTCGCTGTGGATGACCATACTGTCGACATCACACTGAACGGCACCTATCCGTTGTTGCTCAATGACCTGACCAACATCCACATCTTTGACGAAGAATGGATGACCGAAAACGACTCGTTGCTGCCCACCGATATCGGCGGTGGTGTCGAAGGGTTCGCGACCTATAACGCTAACGGCACCGGCCCGTTCATCGTGGAAAGCCGGCAGCCAGACGCCAAAACCATCTTTGTCGTCAATGACGCTTGGTGGGATACACCGCAACACAACATCGATCGGATTGAACTGACGCCGGTGAACTCTGCTGCGACCCGCGTGGCCGCGCTTTTGTCCGGCGAGATCAACTTCACCAACGATGCGCCGGTACAAGACCTTCCCCGACTGGCCGCCGCACCGAATGTCGAAGTTCTTGAGGGTGTCGATCTGCGCACCGTCATGATCGGCTTTCCGTTCCGGGAGAAACTGACGACAGGTGAAGACAACCCGTTCACCGATAACAGGGTGCGCGAAGCGCTGTATAAGGCGATCGACCTCGATCTCATCCACCAGAAGGTCATGCGCGGCAAATCCCGGATCGCCGGGGCCACCGTTGCCCCACCGATCCCCGGCTATACGCCTGAACTGGATGAACTGCCGGGCTTTGACCCAGAAGCAGCCAAAAGTTTGCTGAAAGAGGCCGGCCTGCCCGACGATCTGGCCTTTGAATTCAGCTGTATTTCGGATGGGTTGGTAAACGAAGAACAGTTCTGTCAGGCCATCGCATCCATGTGGGCAAGGATCGGCCTTGCACCCAAGCTGGATGTTGCGCCCCGTGCCGTGCAGTCGCCCAAGCGGACCAATGGAAAGACGGATATCTACGTCCTTGGCTGGGCAACCCTGCCCATGCTGGATGCCTATTCGCCCCTGCTCCAAATCTTCCACACCAAGGAAGGCAACTCGGGCGTGTTCAACTGGGGCGACTGGTCGTTCCCGGAACTGGACAAGCTGATCGACGCGGCCGGCAGCGAACTTGACCTCGACAAACGGCTGGCGCTGGAAACCGAAGCGCTCAAGATCGTCAAGGACGAGAACATCATGATCCCGCTGCACCAGCAGCCGATGGCCTGGGCCGTGACTGACGATGTCGCCGAGATGCCGCTCTTCCCGGACAACAAGCCCCGGCTCTGGTTCGCCCAAGTCGCTGAGTAAGCCGACCGTCCGGGCCCCCAGCAGGCCCGGACAACGCCCTTCAAAATCTGACCGCACCCAACCGGAACGGAGACAGAAATGATCGCCTTTCTCATCAAACGCACCGCCAACGCGGTCTTTGTGATGCTCGCTGTCGCGCTTCTGGCTTTTGTCATCTTCCGCTTCTTTGGTGATCCGGTCGAAATGATGGTGAATGAACAGGCGACACAATCCGACCGTGCCGAACTGCGCGAACGTCTTGGCCTGAATGACGGGCTGTTCACGCAATACACCCGCTTTGTCACCAATGCGGTGCAGGGTGATTTCGGTATTTCCTATCGCAACCAACAGGATGTGATGGTGCTGATCAAGGATCGCTTTCCTGCAACATTCGAGTTGGTGTTGGTGGCAACGATCATCTCTCTCGTGGTTGGCATCCCCCTTGGAGTGATCACAGCCGTGTATCGCGAGTCCCGATTGGCGAATATGCTGCAGTTAGGGTCGATTGTTGGCGTCTCGTTGCCCAGTTTTGTCGTGGGCATCCTGCTAATCTTGGCGTTTTCCGTGTCGCTCGGTTGGTTGCCCGCCTTCGGGAGGGGTGAGACCGTTAATATTGGTTGGTGGTCGACCGGGCTGCTGACCCCATCCGGGCGCGCGGCGCTGGTATTGCCATCAATCTCGCTCTCAACCTTTCAAATCACGCTGGTCATGCGGCTGGTCCGGGCTGAGATGCTCGAAACGCTGCGTGCCGACTACATCAAATTTGCCCGCGCCCGAGGTGTGCCGACCCGACGGGTGCAATGGCGCCATGCCCTACGCAACTGTTTAATGCCGGTCATCACGCTGACGGGAATGCAAATCGGCAACCTGATCGCATTCGCGCTGGTCACAGAGACGGTGTTTCAATGGCCGGGTATGGGCATGCTCTTCATCCAGGCCGTAACCTTTGTCGATATCCCGGTAATGGCGGCCTATCTGATGATCGTGGCGTTCATTTTCGTCGCACTCAATACGGTTGTCGACATCACCTATGCCTGGGTTGATCCACGGCTTCGCGATGATACCGCCCAAACAGGTGGCGCAAATGGCTGAACCGGAGAGCATCATGAACAACAATATGACCCCGACGGCCACCGACGTGACATTGGTGCCAATCACGCCATCCCGATTGACGCGGCTGCGGCAAAGCGATCTGTGGTATTCCTTCAGCTCGCACCCCTCGGCCATCATCGCCGCGACGCTGCTGGCCCTTGTCGCCCTGACGGCCTTCCTTGCCCCGGTGATCACACCGCAGAACCCCTACGATCTGTCTGCACTTGAATTGTGGAACGCCGAAATCCCACCGATCTGGAACTCCGAAGGTCAGATGCCCTATCTGCTTGGCACTGATACACAGGGCCGCGATATCCTGTCGGCCATTCTGTACGGCTCGCGGATCTCGCTCATCATCGGGTTTGCATCTGTCGTGCTGGCGCTCAGCGTCGGATTGTCGCTCGGATTGATCGCAGGTTACTTCGGCGGCTGGATCGACAATGTCATCATGCGCGTCGGTGACGTCTTGTTGTCGATGCCGTTCATCCTGATCGCAATCCTGATCACTGCCATTGCCAGTGCCTCGCTCCCGACTGCGCTCAAGGACGTACTGGCTGCGCCGATCCTGATTGTCGCTATCGCCGTACCATCCTGGGTGCAATACGCCCGGACAGTGCGTGCTTCGGCGATGGTCGAAGCCAAGAAGGAATACGTTCAGGCAGCCAGATTGATCCGGGTTAAGTCCTGGCGGATCATGCTGCACCACATCCTGCCGAACTGCATGACTCCGATCATGGTGGCGGCAACGCTGAACTTTGGTCTGGCGATCCTTTCGGAGGCGACCCTGTCATTTCTCGGCGTCGGCATGCCATCGGATCAACCATCGCTGGGCACCTTGATCCGCATTGGCAACCAGTATCTGTTTTCAGGCCTGTGGTGGATCGTCGTGTTCCCCTCGATCCAGCTCTGCCTGATTGTGCTGTCCGTCAACATGATCGGTGACTGGCTGCGTGACGCTCTCAACCCCAAACTCCGGTGAATTCAATGACTGCAACAACCCTGAAAAACGTCCGCCCGATGGCAAGCGCAGCCACCGACCTTCACATCGTCGACGGCCAGTTCGTCGCCGATGCCCCCGAAACGGCAGAAACCATCGACTGCGGCGGTTGCATCTTGATCCCCGGATTGGTCGAGGCACATACCCATCTGGACAAATCGCTATTGGGGCTGCCTTGGTACCGCAACGAAGTTGGCCCCCGCCTGATCGACAAGATTAACAACGAGCGAGAGGTCAAGGTCTCTCTCGGCCTTGACCCACAGGTGCAGAGCGAACGCCACGCCATCCTCGCCATGTCGCATGGCTGCACGCATATCCGCAGCCATGTTGATGTCGACACCCATCACGGGTTGGCCGGTGTCGAAGGGGTTATGGCCACCCGCGAAAAGCTGGCCGGGATGATCGACATTGAAATCGTCGCCTTTCCACAATCGGGCATGATGATCCGACCCGGCACATCGGAGTTGATGGACGAGGCACTCGCGCTCGGCGCGGATCTTGTTGGCGGGATCGACCCCTGCGGAATGGAGCACGACCCCAAGGGCCACCTCGACACGGTGTTTGCTCTGGCCGAGAAACACGGCAAACTGATCGATATCCATTTGCACGAACGCGGCGCGCTTGGCTGGTTCTCGATGGAAGAGATTATCGATCGCACCGTAGCCTTGGGAATGCAGGGCAAAGTCTCGATCAGCCATGCGTTCTGCCTTGGCGCGGTGGATCGGGGCTATGTGACCGGCCTGCATGAAAAGCTGGCGGAAAACCGCATCCATATCCTCACCACTGCACCCGCGTCTGCACCGGTGCCAGCGGTGAAAGAGCTCAAGGAGTTCGGTATCCTGACCGGAGCAGGCTGTGACGGCATCCGCGACACTTGGGGCCCATACGGCAACTCCGACATCCTGGAAAAGGCCATGCAAGTCGGCATGCGCAACAATCTGCGCCGCGACGACGAAATGGAACTGGCGCTGGATATCTGTACCTTTGGCGGTGCTGCGATCCTTGGCGTCGATGACTATGGGCTCGACATCGGCTGCAGGGCCGATTGCGTGCTTGTCGATGGCGAAACACTGGCCGAAGCCATCGTCACCCATGCCCCACGCAAACTGGCGCTCAAGGGTGGCAAGGTTATTGCACGTGACGGCGAATGCGTGCTCGAGGCTCCGTGATGCCGGAACGTACACTCCTCACCGCTCGTTGGGTCGTCGGCCATCGCGATGGCAAGCATGTGGTTTACGAAAACGGTGTGGTGGTGATTGAGGGTGATGCGATCCTGCATGTCGGGTCCCGGTTTGAGGGCGAGGTTGCGGAGCGGATAGACTACGGGCAGGCCTTGATCTCACCCGGTTTCATCGATCTCGACGCGCTTTCGGATTTGGATACGACCATACTTGGATACGACAACGGCCCGGCGTGGAAAAAGGGGCGGGTCTGGCCCGAAAGCTATGTCGCGCGCGGTCCTTACGAGATGTATTCGGACGAGGAACTCGCGTTTCAGAAACGGCATGCCTTTGCTCAATTGATCCGCAACGGGATCACAACAGCGCTGCCAATCGCCTCGCTATTCTACCGCGAATGGGGTGAAACTGTCGCAGAGTTCGAAGCGGCGGCGACCGCTGCCAATGAACTTGGTTTGCGGGCCTACCTCGGGCCGGCCTTTCGCACCGGCGGTCAGGTGACGGATGACAAGGGCAATATTCGTGCAACCTATGACGAGGCACGCGGTCTGGCGGGGCTTGAGGACGCCGCTGCCTTTGCCGCGCGTATCGATGGCAGCGCCGGGGGGCGCATCAAGGCGATGTTTGCCCCCGACCGGATCGAAACCTGCACTGACGCATTGCTCAGACGCACCGCCGCCGTCGCAGCAGAGATGAACGCGCCGGTGCGTCAGCATTGCTGTCAGTCTCCGGTCGAACTGCGGCTGGTTCGAGAGCAGCATGGCTGCACCCCGATCGAATGGCTGAAGCGGATCGGTGCACTTGGCGCCAACTGGCTGTTGCCGCATGGCACTCAGGCGAGCGAGGCCGAGTTCGGGATCATTGCCGAGGCCGGTGCCACGCTGGTGCATTGTCCGCTGGTGTCGGCCAGGCATGGCAGCATGCTCGACAGCTTTCCGAAATGTCGCGCAAAAGGGATCAATATCGGATTGGGCACCGATACGGCACCTGCCGACATGATCCTGAACATGCAGATTGGCATGATGACCGCGCGACTGGCCGATGGCATGAACGCGATCCGATCCGAGGCCATGTTTGACGCCGCCACCCTCGGCGGCGCGCGGGCGTTGAATCGCCCCGATCTTGGCCGCCTGGCGCCAAAAACCAAGGCCGATATCACGGTGATCGACTTCTCGCACCTCCTGCAAACGCCTGACCCGATACAAACGCTGATGACCACCGGTTCGGGCCGCGATGTTCGCGATGTCTGGATTGACGGGCAGCGTGTGATGACGAACGGGACCATACTCGGCGTTGACGCGGCAGCGGATTGCGCCCGCGCACAGATGCAGTTTGATGGTCTGATTGCCAAATACCCCGACCGCACGGCGAAACATCCGCCGGTCGCGCAGATCTTTACCCCCAGCTATCAGAGGGCCAGGCCATGAATGACATCGTTCTGGACGTGCGCAATCTGCGCGTCGAATTTCCCACCCGCAAAGGTATCTTGACGGCGGTTGACGACATCTCGCTGCAGATCAGGCGGGGCGAAATTCTCGGGATGGTCGGGGAATCCGGCGCGGGCAAGTCAATGACCGGCATGGCGATCCTCGGGCTGCTTGAACCACCGGGGCGGATCGCCTCGGGCACCATTCACCTGTCAGGCGATCGCATAGACAGCCTTGACGACCACGCGATGCAGACGATCCGGGGCCGCCGCATCGGTGCGATATTTCAAGACCCCCTGACGTCGCTGAACCCGCTCTTCAAGGTCGGCGACCAACTGGTTGAAACGATCCGACTGCACAGCAGTCTGGACAAGTCGCAAGCGCGAGAGCGTGCGAAGGACCTGATGCGCGAAGTCGGCATTCCTGCGGTAGAAGAGCGGATCGACAACTATCCGCACCAATTCTCTGGCGGTATGCGGCAGCGGATTGTGATCGCACTTGCGCTCTGCGCCGAACCGGAATTGATCGTGGCGGATGAACCGACCACGGCTCTGGATGTCTCGATCCAGGCCCAGATCACCGCGCTGTTGAAACGACTTTGCCGGGAACGGGGCACGGCAGTCATGCTGGTCACACATGATATGGGCGTGATCGCTGAAACCGCCGATCGGGTCGCGGTCATGTATGCAGGGCGCCTGGCCGAAGTCGGAGCAGTCGAAGATGTCGTACGCCGCGCAAGACACCCCTACACGACCGGGCTCATGGGTTCGATTCCGTCTCTGCGAAAAGATGTAGAAGAACTTCAGATGATTCCGGGTTCCATGCCCCGGTTGGGTTCCATCCCGCCCGGTTGCGCATTTAATCCACGCTGCGCTCATGCCGGGCCGAAATGCCGCCGGGACGTGCCCCGCATCGGCGAAGATACCGCGAACGGAGCGGCCTGCTGGCTCGCCACGGAAGGAGTTGTCGCATGAAAATTCGCCCCAACGCCATACTGGAAGTTGATGCGCTGGAGCGGCGCTTTGATGTCTCGGCCCCTTGGTTGAACCGCGTGATCGAGCGCAAACCGCGGCGCACGCTGCGCGCCGTGGATGGAGTGGATTTCGTTATCCAACGCGGGCAGACACTTGCCCTGGTCGGTGAATCCGGGTGCGGCAAGAGCACGATTGCCAAACTGGTCACCGGATTGCATCCCCCTTCGGGCGGAAAAATCAGCTTTCATGGTGATCGGGACCGGATGCAGATGATCTTTCAGGATCCCTTCGCCAGCCTGAACCCACGCTGGCGCGTGGGCCGCATCATTGCCGAACCCCTTCGGACCCTGCGCCCGGAAATGCCAGAGGTGCAGGTCTCGGCCCGTGTTGATGAACTGCTGCGCACGGTTGGGCTCTCACCCTCTGATGGGCTCAACTTCCCTCATGAATTTTCCGGCGGGCAACGACAACGCATCTCGATCGCCCGCGCCCTTGCGGGCGAACCTGAATTCCTGGTCTGCGACGAACCGACTTCGGCGCTGGATGTGTCGGTGCAGGCGCAGGTTTTGAACCTGATGAAGAAGCTACAAAAAGAGATGGGGCTGACCTATCTCTTTATCAGTCACGACCTGAGCGTGGTTCGCCACATGGCCGATGTGATCGCGGTGATGTATCTGGGGCGGATCGTCGAAATACAGCCGACCGCCGATCTCTTTGGCAATCCATTGCACCCCTATACACGCCTGTTGCTTGAAACCATCCCCGATCTGGAAGCGCCCAAACGCGACCGCAGCCCGATGGGCGGCGAGGTGCCCTCGCCCGTTTCCCCGCCATCCGGATGCAGCTTTCATCCGCGCTGCCCTCTGGTTTTCGATCGCTGCAAGGAAGAGCGCCCACAGCGTCGGGCTGAGGTCCACAACCGCAGCGTCGCCTGTTTTGCCGCCGAAACCGATGCAGGAGCCCAGCAGGATGTATGACGAAAGCCACCTTCGCCGTGCGATCGAGATTTCCGCACAGGCGCTTGAAACACCCGGAACTGAACCCTTTGGCGCGGTCGTCGTCAAAAACGGAGAGATCGTTGGTGAGGGGATCAATCGTTCGGTGATGAACCACGATCCGACCTCGCATGGCGAAACAGAAGCAATCCGCGATGCCTGTCGCACCCTCGGGACTATCGATCTGCGGGGATGCGAGCTCTATTCCAGCTGCGAGCCATGTGCACTTTGCGTGGCAGCGATGAACATCGCCCGGATCACCACGCTGTATTATGCCGCGGATATGGCACAAGCGGGCGCCGCCATCGGTGATCTGCCCGAAGCTGCGCGCTTTCCGGTGGACGTGGATCGCCTGACACATGAATGCGGCCACTCCGTTGGCGACCGCCTTATGCCTGCAGAACAACATCTGGATGGGCAAGCCTTTGCCGTGCTGTCCGACTGGGCACGGCGTGCCCGCGCGCGGGTCTGAAATTGCGGCTTCTTTTTATCAACCCCAATTCCACCGAAGCGATGACCGACAGTGTCGTGTCGGTTGCACGCCAGGCCGTGCCGCAGGCCGAGGTTCTGGGCTGGACCAATCACGATGGACCAGCCGCAATTCAGGGTGCGGAAGACGGGGAAATGGCGGTCGACGGGCTCTTGTCGCTGCTGCCCAAAGCCAAATCGGCACGGACCGATGCCATCGTCATCGCCTGTTTTGATGACACGGGCCTCGATCTGATCCGGGCTGCGGCGCATTGCCCGGTGATTGGCATTGGGCAGGCTGCCATGACCGTTGCCGCCCTGCACCAAGGGCCGTTCGGGATTGTCACGACCCTTGATGTTTCTGTCCCGGTTATCACGGCGAATGTCGCATCCTATGGCTATCAGGCTGTGTGTACCGGGGTGTTGGCCTCCGGAGTGCCGGTTCTTGAAGTTGAAGCCGGTGGTGCGTCGGTCGAGACGCAGCTGGTCGCAACGATTTTACGGTCCCGAGACGCCGGTGCGCACGCGATCATCCTGGGATGCGCTGGCATGTGTCGGATGAGTGCGGCCCTGACCGCGCGGACAGGGGCCGTGCTGGTTGACGGAGTGCAGACCTCGGCACATCTGGCCAGCGCATTGGCCTGATTGCAAACAGCAAGGAACTGATGCTGTAACAGCAAATGAAGCGGGTTATGATCCGATCTAGGATCGGCTTCGGGTTGGGCCGTGCGATCCTTTCAATCAATTTTCGGTGCGCGAAGTGCGGTAGCTGGCTTGTGATGGCTTGCGCCTCTTATATTTCAGACTGGCTTTGCAAAACCTTGCGGAAGCAGTGCTTCTACGCAATGCGTTTGTAGAGCGTCAGCCAGCCCCCCTTTGGGTCGCGTATCGGTGATAAGAGTTCCAATCTCTCCCACCTCTGCGACCATTGCCAGATGCCGCTTGCCGAACTTGCTTCCATCTATGAGAAAATTCGGGGCGCGGCAGCGCTCTATCATGGTGCGTTTCACCTCGGCAAAACCCGCAACGGATTCGCTGACCCCAGACTGATCCAATGCCGAAGCGCCGACAAAACAGGCGTCAACATGATATCGGCGCAGGAAAGCGCAGGTCTCGGTTCCGGTCAACGCGGCCTCTTCGTTAAGATAGTCGCCCGGCGTCATGAGCACCCGAATGACCGCAGAGGTGCCGAGGATCATCGCAACTTGCAAGCTGTTGGTGATGACCGTCGACGTTTTGCCAGATATCGCTAACGCGCGGGCGAATTCCATCGTGGTGGCACCCGCGTCCACCATCAGGCTTTGCCCATCATCTACAAGCCCTACCGCCAATTGTGCCAGCTTCTGGCGCTCATCAACACGTTCGCGCTGGCGCTCGTTCAGCACCCTGTGGGTCCCCGGAGCACGAGGCGATGCGCCTCCATGTGATTTTTGCAAATGCCCTTGAGCGCTGAGCTCGGCGATATCCCGTCGCACGGTTTCGGTCGTGACGCCAAAGGTCTTTGCGAGGTCGGAAATTCTGACGTGTGGGGCAAGTCGAAGCTCCAACAGGATCTGCGCGTGTCGTTCGGGCTTTTTCAGGTTCTGCCTGTCAGATCCGGTGTTCATAACTGCTCCACAGCGCCGCAATTTGGCAGATGCCAGATATTTTGTCGGAAAATGTTGCAAATCGAAAGGTACAATGTTCGTATCGCCAAATATTCGTCCTGCACATTCCACGTGGGACTTCTCAGGGAGGAGAAGCAAATGAACAAGGATACCATTTTTGCCACCGGTCTCTTGGCGGCCATCGCGTTGACAGGAAGTGCCGCAATTGCGCAGGAAGACTGCGCAGAACGCGGCGCGCTTGACGTGATGTTCTGTGATGCGAACGGCGACCTTGTCGCGGATGCGCCAACAGACGCCAGCAAATTGCAAGACCCCTCGACGCTGGTGTTTGCCTATACGCCCGTCGAAGACCCGGCAATCTACGAAGATATCTGGACGCCGTTCATTGACCACCTCGAAAACGTCACTGGCAAGGATGTGCAATTCTTCGCAGTGCAATCGAACTCTGCCGAGGTGGAGGCGATGCGCTCGGGCCGGTTGCACATCGCTGGTTTTTCCACGGGGCCGACGCCTTTTGCGGTGAACCTCGCCGGTGTGGAACCCTTTGCGATCATGGGCGCAGATGATGGGCAGTTCGGCTACAAGCTGCAGGTCTATACGCAAGCCGACAGCGACATCAAGGAAATGGCCGACCTCAAAGGCAAGCGCGTTGCGCATACCTCGCCCACGTCGAACTCGGGCAATCAGGCACCGCGGGCATTGTTCCCCGATTTGGGCGTGGTCCCGGACCAGGACTATGAAGTGACCTATTCCGGCAGCCATGATCAGTCGATGCTGGGCGTCGTAGCGGGTGACTATGATGCGGCCCCGGTCGCCTCCGAAGTCGTCGATCGCATGGCAGAGCGTGGCCTGTATGAGCCCGCAGATGTGCGTATCGTCTGGGAAAGCGATCCTTTCCCGACAACGTCCTACGGCGTGGCCCACGACCTTACACCGGAACTAAAGGACAAGATCAAGGAGGCCTTTTTCAGCTTCGACTTTGAAGGCACGGCACTGGGCGATGAATTTGCTGGTGTCAGCAAGTTCGTTCCCATCACCTACAAGGATCAATGGGCCGTCATACGCCAGATCCAGTCGGCCAATGGTGTCGAATACACGCCTCAGGGTCTTGCCGCCGAATGATCATTTCCGTCGGGGCCGATCCTTTGGGTTGGCCCCGCGCATAAGGTATCTGACATGCTGAAAATTACTGATCTCGTCAAACGCTATGGCGCAGGCGATCCGGTCCTCAAGAACCTTGATCTGACGATCGAAGGGGAAAGCGTGGTCTCGATCATTGGATCGTCAGGTGCCGGCAAGAGCACGCTGTTGCGTTGTATCAATCAGCTGGTCGAGCCGACATCCGGGTCGATCAAGCTGAACGGGGTTGAATTGTCGGGTCTGCGTGGCAAGAACCTGCGCGCGGCGCGGCGCAAGATCGGTATGGTGTTTCAGGGCTTTAATCTTGTCGACCGCTTGACGGTGATGGAGAATGTCCAGTCAGGTCGGCTTGGCTATATCTCGACGTGGGCTGCGGTCATGCGGCGCTATCCGAAAGAAGACATCCGGCGTGCGTTCGAGTTGATGGAACGCGTCGGCATCGCCCAATACGCCAACACACGCGCTGACCAGCTGTCTGGCGGCGAGCGGCAGCGCGTCGGCGTCGTACGCGCCCTGATGCAAGACCCCGAGATCCTTTTGGCGGATGAACCGACGGCCTCGCTTGACCCCAAGACATCGGAACAGATCATGGGCCTGCTGCGCGATCTGGCCGGAGAGTTGAAGTTGCCTGTGTTGATCAACATTCACAACGTGACCGAGGCCAAGGAATACACCGATCGTATCGTCGGGATGCGATATGGTCGCATCATTTTTGACGACAAACCCGGAATGCTGGATCAGGCCGCGATGGACGAGATCTATGCAGGCAGCCCACATGCGGACCGCAGCAATGACGCGGCGGCGACGTCATGAGCACAACACGCGACACCTGGTCAAAACCACCCTTCATTGCCAACACCGCTCTGCGGTGGGCGGTCTATCTGGGGGCCATCACCTATTTCGGCTGGGTCGGTCTGACCATGCCCATCGACTGGGGCCGGGTTGCAGAAGGCATCGGGCGCGCGGGCAAGATCTTTGGCGGGGCTTTCCCGCCTAGTTTTGAACGCAGTGGTTTGCTGATTGATGGCTTTCTCGAAAGCCTCAAGATCGCGATACTTGCGACGGCAGGCGGGGTTCTTTTATCGATCCCAATTGCGTTCATGTCGGCAAGCAACGTCGCTCCGAAACCAATCTATTATCTCGGGCGCGCCATCATCATCATCGCCCGCAGCTTTCACCCGGTGATCGTCGCAATCCTGTTCGTAAAGGCTGTTGGGTTTGGCCCTTTTGCCGGGGTCCTGACGCTGATTGTCTATTCGATAGGTTTCGTCGCCAAGATGCTGGCCGAACGGATCGAGGAAATTGACTTCGGACAGGTCGAGGCCTTGCGTGCCGCCGGTGCGCCATATTTTTCGACACTGATCTATGCCATCTTTCCGCAAATTATGCCGCGCCAAATCGGTCTGACGATTTATCAGCTGGATTCCAATCTGCGCGCTTCTGCCGTGGTCGGCATTGTCGGCGCTGGCGGGATCGGAGCAACGCTGGCCAATGCTTTCGGGCGCTATGACTATGACTTTGCTTTGGCCATTACCATCGTCATCGTCGGCGCTATCCTTGTGTCGGAGGCGGTAAGTGGCATTATCCGGAAGCGTATCCAATGACCTCCATTTCTGAGCAGTTTGGCCGCGACGAGTGGGCACGCTTCACCCTAAAACAACGGATGACGCGCTACGCCATCTTCTTGGCTTGCGGTCTGGCCATCGCCTGGGCCCTCACTTCGATCGAGGTGATCTGGGCGTGGGTCTGGGGCGCGCCAGAGCAGATCGGAGATCTCTTTCGGCGCATGTATCCGCCTGATCCCAGCAACCTCGGCACGATCCTCCGGGTGCTTTGGGATACGGTGAATATCGCGACCTTTGCGACCGCCTTTGCTGTCCTGCTGTCACTCCCAGTGGCCTATATCGCCGCGCAAAATACAACGCCAAACAGGGTGACCTTGTGGATCGGGCGACTGATCCTGGTGACATCAAGGTCGGTCAATACGATCATCTGGGCACTGCTGTTTGTCGCCATCTTCGGCCCCGGCGTTGTGGCCGGGATCGTTGCGATCATGTTCCGATCCATCGGGTTTATCGGCAAATTGTTGGGCGAGGCGATCGAAGAAATCGACAAGCGCCCGGTCGAGGCATTGGAGGCCACGGGCGCATCCCGTTTCAAGGTCATCGTCTACGCCATCGTCCCACAAGTCATGCCGACATTCTGGGCCGTCGCAATTCTGCGGTGGGATATCAACCTGCGTGAATCCACGGTGCTAGGCCTTGTCGGAGCGGGCGGTATCGGGATCATCCTGCAAGGGGCCATCGACACATTCAACTGGCCCGAGGTCGCCACGATCCTTCTAGCGATCATCGCATTGGTGGTCATTGGCGAGGTTATTTCGGCTTACCTGCGACGTCTTATCCTGTGACTGAAGTTCAGAACGTCACTCCGGCGGAGGCGTTTGCCGCCTATCTGAAAGTACGCAACCGCCTGCCAGCTGCCGCAGGACGTGGACGGGCCGTGCCCGGAGAGTTTCTCGACATTGCAGACGATTTCGATCTGATCCTGTTTGACGCTTATGGCGTACTTAACGTTGGTGAAACCGCGATTCCAGGTGCGGCTGAAACCATGGCCGCCCTGAGGGGTGCGGGCAAGACGGTGGCGGTGGTGTCCAATTCTGCCGCTTACTCCAAGGCCCACATGATGGGGCGTTATGCCCGGCTCGGCTTTAATTTTGACCCGTCCGAAGTTGTGACAAGCCGAGAGGCATTGTTTGAGCGCATCAAGTCTGAGCCGCCAAGGCGGTGGGGCGTCATGCTGAACCCGATCTCAGGATTAGCCGAACTCGAAACGCTAGATGCGCACGTCCTGACTGATACCCGAGAGGTATATGACGAGGTCGACGGATTCCTCCTCATCGGATCTGACGGTTGGACCGAGCACAGACAAGGCCTTTTGGAAGCAACCCTCGCCCGCACATCGCGGCCTGTATTTATTGGCAATCCGGATCTGGTGGCCCCTCGCGAAGCCGGACTATCGCTCGAGCCGGGGTGGTTCGCACACCGGCTCGCAGACCGGACCGGCATCGCGCCTGTATTCCTCGGCAAACCTTTTCCGGAGATATTCGAGCTGGCGCTGGCGCGCTTTGGCGGGTCTGTTCCGCCTGAACGCGTCCTGATGGTAGGCGACACGCTACATACTGACATCCTCGGCGGCGCCCAAGCGGGCTTTGCCACCGCATTGGTCACCGCACATGGTTCGCTGGCAGGACTTAGTGTGGTCGAGTCAATCACAGCATCAAAGATCGCCCCGGATTTCGTCGTGGAAACAATCTGAGCGCATCGCTAGGTCATGAGCGTTTTCGTTGATGCCGACAGACTCTGTGGGGGGCTTTGCACAGATTAGACTTAAGACGAGGCACGCGCCTACGTCACTTGGAAACTCACTTCGGATTGATTCCGTGTTCCTAGTCCAGCCCGACCATGGTTTGTTCTGCAAACCACTGCGGGATAACAGTATGTGGCGCGCCTCTGAAGAACCGTCCCATTTGGCTTCCTTCTATTCCTCAGAAAAGATCGCACCATCAAACCGTGGGATCAGACACATCCTGAACGCTCTATTGAGCCGCAGTCTTCACTTCATACTTCAGACCTTTGGCCGAACCTTTGCTAAAACCCTTCCAGTAGCTGTGGTCTTCCTTCAGGCTGCCATCGTCGTTGGCGGACCATACCCCGGCATTGCTGTCTTCAACCAGATCAAGGTGCGCCGCTTTTTCGGCATCACCCTTCAATTGAGTGTCCATCCATGCAGTTATAAAATGCTGAGCGATGTTGTTCATGCGCACTGTGTGCCAAACCGGATCTGAATAATGTTCCGAGATGTTGAAACCTTTGTCTTCGCTGAAGTAATAGCTCTCTTTCGGCGCGGGGATTGGGGCGGCAGTGTTGTGACCACCGTTTATGTAGGTCAGCAATGCGTGCGGCAGGTCCGATGCGTTTTCCCAGATGGCACGTACACCCTCTTTGTAAAGCGAGGTTTCATCTTCTGAACCCGCGATGAACAACATCGGGATTTGAATGCCCGCGAGGCCTTCGGCGTTCCAGAACCCGGTATTCATGCCCCATGGGCCGATCGCCACTGCTGTTTTGATCCGCGCATCGGGCAGCGCGTTATGCGTATCGGACCCCGCCAAATGGATACCCAACGTACCATGCGGGGCGCCCCAAGGGTAGCCGACAGAGGCTTCTGTAACGCCACCACCCACGGTGATAATCGCGCCGTAACCGCCCATCGAATAGCCGATAAGCCCGGCATTGTCCGCATCAAAAAGCCCGGCAAAGTCGCCATCGCCACCGGCCATCTGCGACAACTCTTCCAGAACGAACAGCTGGTCAAGCGAGCGGTTCACCAAGGTGGAGCCGAAGGCAGCCTGTGTCCGGTAGGTGCTGTCGGTGTGGTCGATCGAAGCTACAACATACCCTTTGGATGCCAGATTCTCGGCCAGATGCGACATCAAGAACCGGTTGCCGGGGTATCCGTGGCTGATCAGGATCAGAGGATAGCCCTCACCCGCCGGTGCCGCATCCCGTACCGCGCGCCCGGTCAGTGTCACCTCTGTCGTGCCGTCGCGCAGGAAGGCCTTCATCGACGTTTCGCCCGTCGCGCCGCTCTCTGCGGGATACCACAACTCGACCGTCAGAGGGCGATCATAGGTCGGCAGTGTTTCAGGTTTATCCACGTCAGGATCAATCGACAGGATGTCGATCTGACCAGGGTTCACCATCTCGATCTGGCGCACGCCGACGGTAAGATCTCCGTAGGCAGCCAACTCCGGTGCATTCGGCAATTGCGTGTCGATCGAATTGTCGGCCATCAATGCGCCCCCTGTTACTAGCGTCAAAAGTGCAATGGATGTGGTTGCAACGGTACGTGGCGTCATGGTTATTCCTCCCAGGATACGTCACAATCTAACGGGTGAATCCAGTCGTGCAAGGCAGTGTTGCATGGGTCGTGGCACCGAGTTGCCAACTTGACTTTCCCTAACGCGAGCATGTCCGATGCTCCAAAAATTCAATGGGGAGTATCGCAAAGTATCGTGTTTCAGTTGCCCTTCCGGGGTGACAGTCCAAGTCGCGGTCGTTCCTTGGCAATCATCAGGCAAAACGCAAACGCGAACGCCGAAATGGCCAATCTGGCGAATGGATGGGACTTAACTGAAGGTCGACTTAGCTCGAGCGAGGGATAGGAAGGATTGGCAATACCCTTGATGTCATCCTACCCGAACGACGTGATGAAACGGCAGCGACCGCATTCTTCGCCGAACTGTTAAACAGGAACGGTCTGCCGGTGTTGCATAACTGGTGTTGGTAGAGCGAGGTCCTGCAGGTGAAATGTCTCAATAACATCGTCGATTAGGGTCACCGTTTCATGAGACAGATCACTCGCACCATGCAGACCTTCAAATCATTCGATCCAGCCAAAGCCTTCGCGCTCGTCTTTTGTGACCGCAAGCGACTAGTTCATCAGCGCGCCGCGGATCTGAATATTTTGCGGCCGCAGTATTGCCATTTGTGGGGCGTACCTTGGCTAGCCCAGTTCGTTCAGGACCTGACGGACACGTAAGATATCCGGCTTCCGGGACAAGGTTGGCGCGTGTCCACAATCTCGCAACATCGTTGTCTCCGGTCTGGGACCAGACCTCCTCATTCTGTCGACCGTATCGGTGCTCACCAGATCTGATAAAGCACCATGGAACAGGTGGCAGCGCGTGGTGATCCGTGCCCAGCGATCCCATGACATGACCCTGCGATCACTTGCTAATTGGCGGATGATCGCGGGGTCATAGTGGAGCGTCAGTTGCCCATCGGCCAAGCGGCGCAACGAACAGCGCGCCATACGGTGCCAGAATGCATCCGAGGCGGGCCCAAAGGGTGCATAGGTATCGCGCAGCCAGGTTTCAGCGCTGGCAAAGCTGTCAAATTTCGGAGGATTGCCAACGTAGGACTGGATTCTGTCGATGGCTGTATCCGGCACTTCGGGACCGATATCGTTTAGCAGGAGACAGGTCAGACGATCGGCATGTGCCCCTGACGCCATCCTCATGCCGATCTGTCCACCCAGTGATGTGCCAAACCATGCAACACGGTCCAGACGATAGTGATCCATCAGGTCGGATGCGATGCCAGCATAATATTCGACCGAATATTCCACGTCGGGATTTGCCGACCAGCTGGACAGACCGCGCCCTATCATGTCCGGGCAAATGACGTGATAAGTATCCGACAGGCTAGCCGCGATTTCGTCAAAATCCCGTCCGGTGCGGGCCAACCCGTGCATCATCAAGAGAGCCGGTGTCCCGGGTGTGCCCCATTCGGTCACGTGGATTTCATGATCCATCACCGGGACGAACGCAAATCGAGGTTCGGTCATCCACGCGCGCCTTTTGTCATCAGCGTGCCGACAATGCCCTTGGGAAAGAAATACACTAGCAGAATGAAGATGATGCCAAGCCAGAACAACCAGCGATCAGGTGCCAGCAGTTCGGGCAGCAGAGGAATGCCCGACATTGCCTCGGATGCGATACCCATCAGGTCGCGCAGATAATATTGCGCCATAACCATCAGTACCGCGCCAATCACCCCACCCCACATCGTCCCCATGCCACCGATTACGACCATCAGCAGGATGTCGATCATAATCGTGAAGGATAACGTGGTTTCCGGCCCGGTATATTTCAGCCAGATCGCGTAAACGGACCCCACTAGCGATGCGACAACCGCCGACAGGCAGAAAACGAAGGTGCGATAGGCGACAACCCGGTAGCCAATGGCCTCTGCACGCGCTTCGTTCTCGCGGATCGCCTTCAGAACTGTCCCGAGCGGTGAAACGGTGACACGCAGCAGCAGGAAAAACAGGGCCGCCGACGTCAGGAACACGAAATAATAGGCAGCCAATTTTCCATTCAGCTTGACGCCGAACCAGCGCACGACCTTGCCATCTTCGTCAACCAGCAGTTTCGTGGCGGTCTTGAATATATCTGGCGCGCGGTAGGTGATGCCATCTTCGCCCCCGGTGATCTGCGAAAGCTGCGAGGCCAGCACCAGAACGACCGAGGCAGTGGCAAGGGTAATCATAGCGAAGAAGATGGCTTTGACGCGCAGGCTGATCAAACCGATGCCCGCAGCCACCACCAATGAGACGAGAACACCCGCGACTGTGCCGAGCGCCACCGCATCCCAACCCGGCCCCATCTGTTTCAGTGCGATGGCTGCTCCGTAGGCACCAAATCCAAAGAACATGGTGTGGGCAAAGCTGACAATGCCAGTGTAGCCGATCAACAGATCATAGCTGGCGACAAGCACGATAAAGATGCAGATGCGGGCTGCGACTTCCAGTGCGCGCACGTCCTGAAACAGGAACGGCGCGAACAGCAGGAGTGCTGCGATGACCAGCATGGTGATCTTGATAACGAGAGCGCTAAGTGTATCGTTCATCGGTCCCATCATTTCACCGCAGGCCGCAGGCCACTGGGGCGCCACATCAGAATTGCCATCATCAGGATCATGTTCGAGGCGAGCGCGAGTTTAGGGGCAAGATAACCGATGTAGTTGGCCGTAAGCCCGACGATGATCGCCCCAAGCAGTGTGCCTTCGATCGACCCCAAGCCACCGATGATGACAACGATGAAGACCACGATCATCATTTCCCCACCAAGCGCCGGGGTGATCAGGGTTTCGTAACCCGCCCACATTGCGCCCCCCAAGGCGGCCAATGCGGACCCCAACATGAACACACCGATGAACAGCCGGTTAATCTTGAACCCCAGGGCCTCGACCATCTCGCGGTTTTCGACGCCGGCGCGGATCAGCAATCCGATGCGGGTGCGGTTCAGCAAGACCATCAGTCCGACAAAGACTGCCAGCCCAAGGCCGAAGGCAAAGACCCGATAGATTTCGATGCTGACGTCGCCAATGATCCAGGCACCATTGAGGAATTCCGGTCGCGGGACGGTCACGGGCGTCCCCCCCCAAATGGCGAGGATAAACTGTTCTGAAACAATCAGCGCGCCCATGGTGATCAGGATCTGCCGCAAGTGGTCGCGATAAACCGGGCGGATGATGACGGTTTCAAAAAACAGGCCCGCTGCAAGGCCAAAGGCAATCGCCGCCAGCAGCGCGAGGCCAAGCGCGAGGGATGCAAGTAAGACACTGTCGCCGCCCAGCCACCCCCCCAACGCTGCCAGAACCGACGCGGCCACAAAGGCGCCGAAACTGATAAAGGCGGAGTGGCCAAAGTTCAGCACGTCCATCAGCCCGAACACCAAGCTGAGACCCGACGCCATCAGGAACACCATCATGCCCATCGAAAGCCCGGCAATCGTCAGGGTGACCCAGGAAGATGGCGCACCGATCAACACAAAGGCAATGGCGGCCAATGCGACAGGCAGCAGGTTGACACCTCCAAAGCGCGCCAATGTATCAGAGAGTTTATCCATGAATTCCCTCATGCGGACAGGCCGAGCAAACGGCCCTGTAGTTCGATGTCAGCGGCGAAATCTGCCATCGTGCCCTGATGAACGACACGGCCATCGTCGATCACCGCCATGTCGCGGCCCAGGCCGCGGGCAAAGTTGAAATTCTGTTCGACCAGCAGGATCGTCGTGCTTTCTGCGATCTCGCGAAACGTTTCGCTCATTGCGGCGATGATCGACGGTGCAAGCCCCTTTGTCGGTTCGTCGATCAAGATCAGCGCTCGGGGTTCGACAATCGCGCGGGCAATAGCGAGCATCTGTTTCTGCCCGCCAGACAGGCTCCACGCCTGTTTGGTCCAGAACTTTTCAAGCGCCGGAAACAGCTCATAAATTCGTGACAGGCGGGATTGGTCGAACTTGCCCTTTGCAGTGGCAAGGATCAAGTTTTCCTCAATCGTCAGTCCACCAAAGATACCCATGTTCTCAGGGACGTAGGCGATGTTCTTGCGTGCGATGTCGGCCGTGGCCATGCCAGAGATTTCTTTACCCTGAAACGTCACCGAGCCGGGCGACGGGTGCCATAGCCCCATGATCGAACGCAACGTTGTGGTCTTGCCAGCGCCATTACGGCCCAACAAAACAAAGACGCCACCTTCATTTACGTCAAAGCTGACACCATGCAGCACGGCGTATTGGCCGATGTCGGTTTTCATATTGCGAACAGCCAGCAGGGTCATGCGGTATCCTCTGTCGCGGTGCCAAGATAGACGTCACGCACAATCTGGCTGCTCATAACGTCTTCGGGGGCACCATCGGCCAGAAGTTCTCCGTTATGCAGAACGATGATGCGATCAGCCAAGGCGCGAACCACATCCATCTTGTGTTCGACCAACAACACAGTCTTGGTCGGATCAGACTTGATCGCTGCGATCAGGTCGAGAACATCCGGCGCATGATCCAACGACATGCCAGCGGTTGGTTCATCGAACATGTAAACGTCAGGCTCCATCGCCATCAGCAAGGCCACCTCCAGCTTGCGCTGATCACCATGCGGCAGTGCGGCAGCAGGCATATGGGCTTTGGAGCCAAGCTGCGCTGCCTCAAGAAATGTTTCTGCCTTGTCCACGAGTTCGGTTAGCGCCGCAGCCGGGCGAAACAGGCCCCAGCCGGCGCCGGCGCGGGCCTGTACGGCAAGCCGAATGTTCTCCAGGACGGACAATTGCGGAAAGAGGTTGGTCAGTTGAAAGGCTCGACCAAGCCCTAGACGCGCCCGCGCGGACGGAGAGAGCCGCGTGATGTCGGTGTCGCCCTTATGTACCGTGCCAGCGCTGGCAGCAAGCTGCCCGGAGATCAGGTTGAAAAAGGTCGTCTT
This sequence comes from Sedimentitalea sp., assembly GCF_039973035.1. Lineage (NCBI taxonomy): Bacteria > Pseudomonadati > Pseudomonadota > Alphaproteobacteria > Rhodobacterales > Paracoccaceae > Sedimentitalea > Sedimentitalea sp. The sequence continues at coordinate 162,150 of NZ_JBDWLR010000029.1, read as the reverse complement.
GCCCGCGCCATTGGGGCCGACGATCACCGTCGTCTCGCCCGGATGAAAGGCGCAGGTGACGTGATCAACCGCTACATGACCGCCAAACCGGATGGTCAGATCGTTGGTAACGAGAGAAGGCTGGGACATGTGACTATCTTGCAGATCGGTGAGTTGTCCGACCTGCAATGGCAGGCCGGATCAATATCTCAATCGTTGTTGCGACCAATTGGGATGTCCATTTCATCGGCTTCGATGATCCGCACCCGATCGGGGATTGCCCATTCGACATCGTCTTCAACACGGATCTTGAAATGAACCATGGACTGAAGCGCCTGATGATCTTCAGGACGGAATGTCATCGTTCCCTTGGGCGTTTCCCAAGACATGCCTTCCATCGTGGCAATCAGGTCCTCGGTTTCATAGCTTTCGGCAGTTTCCAGGGCCTGAACAACCGCGAGCGCAGCAGACATGCCACCGGCAGTGAAGAAATCCGGGGGGCTGCCGAAACGCTTCTCGTGTTCCTCAACCAGCCATTGGTTCACTGGATTGTCATAGGCTTCGTAATAGTAATAGACGGCACCTTCCATACCGGGAAAGCGCTTGTAGGTTGGCAGCACTGGCAGAATGTGCCCGCCCATCGAGATTTCGATACCATAGCGGCCGGGGTCCAGGGCGTGGATCTTGCCCGGCGCATCGCCACCACCCGCAACATAGACCAGAATGACCTTACGGCCTTCTTTGTCTTTCAGGGCGTTGAACATGCGTTCCGTGGCAGCGGTGAAATCAGCAGTGCCTTGCGGAACATACTCTTCGGCGACAACAGTCGCGCCGCTGCCGTCAAGTGCTGCCTTGAATGCGGTGATCCCGTCACGACCGAATGCGTAGTCTTCGGCCAGCGTTGCTACAAAGAGGTTCTCGTCCGGCTTGAGCGCGAGCGCCTGTGCCTGCATGTCCATCGATGAATTGCGCGATGTCTTGAACACATATCGGTTGCTGTCTGGTCCAGTGAGGCTGTCCGCAACGGCAGGTTCAACGATCAGGATTTTTTCGTACTCTTCTGCAATCGGCAGCATGCCCTTGGTAACGCCCGACGAGGTCGCACCCACGGCCAGCAAGACTTCATCGTCGCCATAGGCTTCGGCCAAAACGGCACGCGCGACGTCAGGCTTGAACTGGGTGTCTTTGATGATCACCTCGATTGGGCGGCCTTTGATTTCGTTGGTGCCATCAGTTGCGAATTCCAAGCCCATTTCGAACCCGGTCTGGGCCTGTTTTGAGAAGGCCTCAAAACTGGAGCCGGACAGCCCATGCACGAGTGCGATTTTGATCGGGTCTTCTGCCCAGGCGGCACCAGCCAAGGCGACGGACGTGGCAAATGTGGCGGCGAACCGCGTCAATATTTTCATTGTTTCCTCCCTCTGGGCCAAGGGCGGCAGTTGCGCCGACTTGGTCCGTCCATTACGTGTGCAACAGCATCCGGGACTTTGAGGGCTGGGACAAGATCGTGGAAATACGTATCGACGATTGCTATGAAGACGGCCGCTTTGCCGAGCTTGCGTTTACCTATGCGCCGGTCGGACTTGTGGTTACCGAGATGCGCGTGATCCGAGATTGCAACATCGCGTTCGCCGAAATGTTTGGCTATGATCGTAAAGCGCTGCGCGATCAATTGTTCTCAATTCTGTACCCGTCAGAAGAGGAATTCGTGAACATTCGCGACCGGGGTGTAAAGCAATTGCGCGAAACCAATCAGTACTGGGACGAACGGATCATGGCGCGCAAGGATGGCACGCTGTTCTGGTGCAGGGTGCGTGGGCATTCCTTTACCTCTGCCAATCCGCTGGCCCGTGCAGTCTGGAGCTTTGCCGACTTGAGTGCTGTGCGCCCGTATTCGCCGCTCACCCGCCGCGAACGCGAGATCCTTAGCTATTTATCGGATGGGTTGACCAGCAAGGAAATCGCTTTGAGGCTGGATATCTCTCACCGCACCGTCGAGGTTTATCGTGCCAAGCTGTTGCGTAAATTCGGGGTGAATAACACCAGCGGCTTGTTCCATTCCCTAGGCGGGATCGATGGCGATCATGTCGTATCTTCATCGGGCAAAGACCCGGGCACCTGACGATTCACGGGATACCATCAAGCGTTGGCGTCCGCATGCAGGGCCTGACGCCGGTGTCACTTGGTGTTGCGCAGTTGCAGCATTCTGGCCTTCACTGGCTCGACCGTACATTGCCCGTTAGCTCCATAATAGTTTGATCGCGTTCCGCACCGCGCCGATGTCGCGGCGGAGCACGAACGCAAAGCGTATGATCGGGACCAACCCCGTCTCAACTGCGAGGCCTATCCATGGCTCCAGCGGTTCAGCGTGGGTGCCGCGTGGGATACCACCCTGCTTCATGTCCAGAGCTTCTTGACCCGCATAGCTAAACAACAGACTGGAAACAGTCGAGGCGTGGCAACGCTCGGAGAATTTCGCATGCCTCCACCTCATGTGAAAATCTGCGGACGGCCCAATTTAAGGTGACAACACCTTCTGCAGTGCTGTGTCGATCCATTTCAGTCGAGCGGATGGCACCAATCCGAGGTTGTAGAAGTTTACCCCATCAGCGTGCGACGCCGCTTGGGCAACTCGATTTACCAGATCGCTCTGATCTCGGACTGTAGGATGAAACAACTGAAACCCAGCGATCAACGTCTTGTCCGGGCCAAGCAAAGCGCGTGTTTGCGCCAAGAGCGGCGAGATCCTGGACGGCTCCGTTTCATAGACACAGTGCAGGACCCCATCCAGATGAGGGACGAGATTGGGCAGGTCGATGCCACCGGTCCATGTTCCCTCGGCATCGATCAGCAGAACTTTGGTGTCGGGATGGGTCGCCTCCCGAATTTCTGCGATCAACGATGTGACTGGTTCGCTGCGCCATGCCAGATAGGCCGAGAGAGCCGAGTGCACCGCAAAGCTCTTAAGTCCGTTCGTGGGAAAGTCGGGAAACTGTGATTCCGGCAACTCTCTGGTAAAGGTATTGTCCAGAATTGATGTGACTTGCGCCTGCGCGATGTCGGCGGGAATACCCGCAGCGGTGGCCCTAGAACGGCAATGATCACAAAAGCAGACACCTAACAGGAATGACTCGTCCGGTAACAAAGACAGCCCGTCTTTTTCATGATGGAACCCATGCGGAAACCCCATGAAATCAGGGCTTTCCAGTTCAATTCTATCAGGCCGGTAGGACTCACTGATCTCCGACACCAGACCGGTGACATAGGCGCGCGCCGCGGGGCTGGATGGGCAGAGCGCATAGGACAGCGGATCACCATATGCGGTGCGCATCACATGACCGGGGTGTTTCATGCCCAGACGGGTGTTGTGCAGGCAAACGGTCCAGCAGGACACGGCCGGGCCGCCCGCTTCGCGCTTTCGCACCAAAGCGTCCAGCATATCGCCCTCGTCATCGACGATCGCGGCTTGCTTTGGGGTGATCTCGTGATCCGACCATCTGGTCGGGTCACTTCGGAAATAGACCGTGCCATCTTCGGGGAAATAGATCCGGCGACGCGGGTTGCCGGGCTGCAAGAACAGGCCTGCGTGATACGATGTCGCCAGGCTGATTGCGTTCAGTCTGGCCTGCGATATCCGGTCAAACGCCGCGTCCAACCCAATATCATGCAGATCCCACGGATACGTCCAGATCGAATTCGTGAATGACATTATGAGGCGGCCTCGTACCAGTTGCCACCTATGACTAGTCCGCGTGCGACCAAGCGCTCAGGGTAAGAAACGATATTGTCTTGCACGTCTTCAAGTTCAATTGGCGTCGGCTCGAGCGAAAGAATACTGGCATCCCCTGCTGCACCCGGTTTTAGGGTCCCAATGTCGGGGCGTTGAATGGCATTTGCGGCATTCACAGTGGTTTTGGCAATCACGTCTGACAACGGCATGCCAAGGGCGAGAAACTTGGTCATCGTCCGCAACAGATCCCAGGCAGGGCCTTCAATGCACATGGCATGTACATCAGACGAGATGGTATCGGGCGCGAAATCTGCCGCCATCATCGCATTGGCGGTTTTCCAGGAAAACGACCCCATTCCATGCCCGACATCGAACAACACACCGCGTTCCCGCGCCCGAAGGACGGATTGGCGAACCGTGCCGTCCGCCAGCACCGGGGCGTTCGGAAACGGGCGGAAACAGTGGGTCAGCACATCGCCGGGCCGCAACATATCCACGACATCTGCGTACGTCGGCGGGGGCTCGTCGATGTGGCACATCAATGGCAGCCCCGCCTGATCCGCCGTATCCAATGCAACCCGCAACGGTGCATCACCCGAGTCGCCGCTGGCGTGGCGCCCGACGCGCACCTTGATCCCAACGATACTCTCGCGGTGAGCCTCGGCCATGACCACCGCCTCGCGAGCGGCCATCAGGCGCATATCGTGGCTTTCACCAACCATGATCGTTGGTGAAAAGGCATAGATTCCTGCAAAGGACACATGCAAATAGGCCAGAATGCGCGATTGTGCCGGGTCGATCATATGCGCTTTGAAGCCCGGAAAATTACCGGGACCGGCACTACCAGCATCGACAGTCGTCGTGACTGTGCTTTGATAGGCATATGAATCCGGATCAACACCCAGAGACGTTCCGCCCCAATAGACATGGGTATGCAGATCGATCAACCCGGGCGTGACGATCTGACCTGAGACGTCGCGCCGGTTCTGCGCCGTTAGCCCATCACCAATCTCAGAAACTTTGCCATCACAAAAGGCTACATCCGTGACCCGGTCGATGCCTTGCGACGGGTCGATCACCCGCCCGCCGGTCAGGACCAGATCATTTCCCATCAGTGTCTCCGAAACTGCTGGTGGGGGGATGTCGGTCCTTCCAAGGCATCACCTGTTCCAGAACGCTGGCCAGTGCAAGCAAACCCGCATCATCGCCGGGGCGTCCGATCAATTGGATACCAAGAGGAAGCCCGTCCGAGAACTGGCAGAGCGGCAATGACATCGCGGGTTGGCCTGAGGCGTTGAACGGAAATCCGAAAACGCTGTCGGCCCACAGTGCGTTGTATGCGTCGAGGTCAGTCATGCCCATATCGTAAAAACCCACTGGTCGCGGACGTTGCGTCAGTGTGGGCGTAATATAGACGTCAAAGGGCCACAGATCCTGAACAATGGCACGGGCGGCTTGGCGTATGGATTCCACGCGTCCGGCATGGGCCGTCGCTGGCGTCGCACGGCCGCGCTCGATAATCGCCCAGGTGACCGGTTCAACATCGTCGGGTGATACTTTCCTGTTTTCCTGGGTTTCCATGAAATCAAACATCCCGGCAGTTTCGACACAGGTCATGTCGGTATAGGTCTGCCACAGGTTTTCTGCGTCCAGCGCCATGTCCTTTTCCTCGACCTCATGGCCGAGCGCGCCAAGCTGTTTCGCGACGGCCAGTACTGCGGCCTTCACTTCGGGATCGACGGGCGCGCCGTTGGGTGCAGTAACGGTAAAGCCGATGCGCAAACCATTCGGTGGTCGACTTGCAAGCTCGCCAAAGGTGTCAGAGATAGCGGCGACCGGGTATGGATCGCCCGGCAATGCGCCCGACACCGCATCAAGATAAGCGGCTGTATCCCGCACGGTACGCGTGTTGCACAGGAAATAGGCCCCGCCGGCCCAATAGTCCGCGAAAGGCGCAAGGCTGACGCGACCGCGCGACGGCTTTAACCCGACGACACCACAGCATGATGCAGGCACACGGATTGATCCGGCCCCATCGCTGGCTTCGGCAATCGGCACCATTCCCGTTGCAACGGCTACCGCGCTGCCGCCACTTGATCCGCCCGGTGTGACTTTGGGGTTCCAAGGGTTGAGCGTTGATCCATACAGAGCCGGTTCTGTGGCAATGCTCCAGCCGTTCTCGGGGGCGTTGGTTTTGCCAAGCAGGGTCAAACCTGCGGCCTTGATTCTTTGCGTAAGATGGCTGTCTTGCGCTGCAACATTGTTCTTCAAGAACTTCGAAGAATTGGTCGCCTGCACCCCGGCCCAATTGCTGGCCAGTTCCTTAAGCAGAAACGGAATGCCTGCCAGCGGGGCCGACGTATCGGTCTTGGCCGCCGCTTCCCGCCCCAAATCATATAGCTTGCAAATAACCGAGTTCAGCTGGGGATTCAGCGCCTCGATGGTTTCGATCGCAGCCTCGGCCACTTCGAGAGAGCTGACATCCCCTGCCCGGACATGGTCAGCCAAACCCATGGCATCTGATTGCCGATAGAGGGTCTTTGCGTCAGACATGGAGACCTCCTGCAGTATCAATCAAGCCGGATTGCCCGTTCTTCGCGTATGCTTTGTTCGGCAGCGAGCACGATACGCAGCGAGTTTACTGCTGCCTCCATCGACTCCGTCAGATCGAGGTCTTCGTTGATCGCCTTCAGAAAAAACGCCTGTTCGCGGTCGCACAATTCCTGATGACCGGGTTCGTCGTCCATCGACAGAATGTCGTCCTTGCGAGTAAAGTTCTTGTCTTCGTCGACGTCCGCATAATGCACGCGGATCGCATCGGTCTTGGTGTGCTTGTCGATATCCGCGCTGTCTGACAGCTCGTCGGCATCCGTGCGCGCCTCGTCATTGGGCACCAGACTGACCGAGCCATTTGGTCCAACCACGTCTTTCACAAAAAACGCGGTTTCCGACATCATTGGTCCCCAACCCGCTTCGTACCAACCGACGGATCCATCATCGAAGGTCACGTGCAAATGGCCATAGTTCTGCTTTTCGGCATCCCCCCAAAGGGCCGCGCCAATGCCATGGACCCGCACCGGTTTCGCGCCTGTCAGTTGGCACATCACGTCAACATAATGCACTCCGCAATCGACAATCGGGATCAGACTGTCGATCAGGTTCTTGTGCCACATCCAGGCATCGCCCGAAGATTGTTGATTAAGATTGAGGCGCATCGCCAAGGGCTTGCCCATTGTCTGGCCAATCTCGATGAACTTGACCCACGATGGATGCACCCGCAGGATATATCCCAACACCAGCTTCTTGTTCAGCCGTTTCGCGGCGGCGACCACACGTTCGGCGTCTTCGTTGTTGGTTGCGATGGGTTTTTCCATGAAGACATGGGCCCCGGCCTCCATCGCCTGTATGGCGTAATCGGCGTGGGTGTTGGGCCATGTGTTGACCGAAACCGCGTCTGGCTTCAATTCAGCCAACGCCGCCGAATAGTCTTCGAACAAAGGGTATCCCTGCAATTCATCGGGGATGGTCTTGGATTTGATTGTGCGTGAACACAAGCCCACAATCTCAAATCCGGGATTGCGGTGATAGGCCGAAGCATGGGAAGCGCCCATGTTGCCAAGCCCCACCACCAGAATACGGACAGGTTGCGTCATCGAGAATACTCCACCCTCGTTGTAAGAAAAACAGGCGGAGGCGTTCCCACCTCCGCCCCTGGATCAGATGGCCTGATCGAACATTGTGGCTCGGATGGCCTCGATATCGACGGCGGCCATCTCAGGGGACAACGTTGCCGCTGCGGCGTCGGCCTTGACCTTCTCAACATCAAAATCGTTGGCACCGGGGATCAGAGCGTTGGTGCAAACCTTGCTGGCCTGAATAGGCTCCGCATCGCCGGAGATCTGGGCGATCAGATCGAAGAACAACTGCCAAGACGCCATGTCATGCCAACCCCAGCCTTCGCGCTTGTCGAAATCTCCGCGGAACACGTTCATCTGTTGCAGAATCGATGCCGTACCCAGCTCCGGGGACAGGTTTGACCCCAGCGTCGGGAATTGATCAAACACCGCTTCGACGGCTGCGCGAGGATTATGCTCGGCAAATTCGAGGCCCATCGACCAACCACGCAGGAATTTCACCAAGAACGCCTTTTTGTCCTCGTCTTCGAGGTCGGCGGCTCGGACGGCAAAGGTGTTGGCAGGCAGCGGCGAATGTTGCACGCCAAGCCAATATTCAAACTCCAGCCCGCTGGAAATCCATTCCGCACGCAACCCTTCCCAGGACAATGCCGCGTCGCCCTGCCCCGCAGCCAATGCGGTGCCCCAAGTAGGCCAACCGGCTTCGACATAGGTGATCGTCGAAACATCGACGCCTTGCGCCGCCAGCAACGGATCGACGATTGGTTGCCACGCGGCCGATCCAAGCAGAATGGTTTTGCCTTCGATATCCTTAATGTCCTTGACACCTTCGCCTTTGCGAAAGGCAAGGCTGAAGGTATCGCGTGCGCCCATGTGGTAAACGGATTCCAGCTTCATGCCGTTTTCAAGCGCAAAGGCAAAGACGCCGGGCGAGGGAAAGCCCATGTCCGCCTGTCCCACATCAACAAATTTCGCCGTTGCGGTGCCATCTGACGGCCCGGGCTGCATGTCGATGTCGAGCCCGTCGAAATACCCCATCTTCTTGCCGATCCAGAAGGGATAGTCGTCCAACACTTCAAGTGTGCCACGCGGGCTGATCCAGGTGAATGCTCCGTCATACCCTTCTGCCTGTGCAAATCGCGGGAACCCCATCGCACCAAAACTTACGGCACCGGCTGCCGACACCTGAAGCAAGCGGCGGCGGGTTAACTTATTGTTTGTTATGGTCATCCTAGTATTCCCCTGTGTGATGGTTTAGTTTTTTTGGTGGTTTGGATTCAGGTTTCCCAGCTTGCCCATTTCTTGCCGACCAAGAAAAAGAACACGTAGATCAGGATGCCCAGCATCGACAGGATCACGATCACTGCGAAAAATTCTGGCATGTTGATCATTGAGGAATAGGTGGTCAAACGGTTGCCAAGGCCAAAACCACCCCCAACCATTTCGGCGCCTACTGCCGTCAACAACCCAAAGATTGCACCGATCATCAGGCCGACCAGAATCATCGGCAGGGCCATCGGCGCACGGATCTTCCAGAATATCTGCAACGTCGTCGCGCCATAGGACCGGGCCAACGCGATCTTGTCGTTGTCGACCCGCCGAAAACCTGTCGCGGCGTTGATCATCACCATCGGTCCCGACGCCAACGCCACCGCGATAATCCGGGGCTCGAACCCGAACCCAAATCGCAGGATCAGCAATGGCACCAGCGCCAACATCGGCGTGGTCACAAGAATGAGGATGTAGGGCGCGATGATCTTCTCGGCGAAGGGAAACTGGGTAATCACCGCGGCCAGGATCAAGCCAATGCTGCCGCCTATAGCAAAACCACAAGAGAGTTCGATCAGCGTATACCCCAGATGGGGTGCAATCAGTGGAAATTCCTTGATCAGAGCCGTCCAGACAGCGGAGGGCGTCGGCAAGACATATTGCGGCACCTCAAACCAACGGAGGCTGAATTCCAGCCCGCCTATCACAAAAACCGCCGTCAGAATGATCGCGACGATTTCAGCCCAGGTTCGTGCGCCGGTGCCGCTGGCAAAGGCCGAGGCGTTTGACAATCCGACTTGGTTCATGCCGCTCTGTCCTGACTTTGATGTTCCTACGCTCATCCGTCACTCCGCTGCTTTGGCAATGGATTGCTGGCCATAGATATCGGCCTTGATCCGGTTGGTCAGGTCAAAGACCGCACGACTGCTCATGGTTTCCAGCGTTCGAGGGCGCGGCAGATCAACCGCATAATCGGACAGAACCCGGCCCGGTCCCTCCGTCAAAACAACGACGCGATCTGACAGGAATATGGCCTCTTCGATCGAGTGGGTAATGAAGACGATGGTGGTTTTGGTTTCGAGCCAGATCTCTTCCACCAACTTATTCATTTCTTCGCGGGTGAACGCATCCAGAGCGCCGAAAGGTTCATCCATCAAAAGAACTTGCGGCCGCAACGACAGCGCCCGAACAATCGAAGCGCGCTGCTGCATGCCACCAGACAATTCGCGTGGGAAACGAGCCTCAAAACCCTTCAGACCGACACGATCCAGCAGGTGATCGATCCACTCCCTGTCCGGTTCGGTATGCTTGATTTCGAAAGGAAACAGGATGTTGTCCATCAAATTGCGCCAGGGCAGCAAATTGGCATCCTGAAAAACGAGGCCAATGTCCGGGTGCGGACCAGTGATTGCGGTGCCGTCCAGCAGGATCTGGCCGTGAGTCAAGCCATGCAAGCCCGACATCGACCACAACAGCGTGGTCTTACCGCATCCCGAAGGCCCGACGATCGACACGATTGTATTTTCCGCTACATCGAAACTGCAATTCAGCAGAGCGTCAAAATCGCCATACCGCTTGCCCGCCTCTGAGATAGCCAGTTTGACCGTCACCTGTGGATGCTCCGTGCTGGGGCTGGTTGCCGATCAACCAATGCCGGACGTCAGTATTCGGGCAATCCCCGGACTGCTGCAAACAGGTTGAAACAAACTTTCTTACCTGTCAATGTTTTTGAACGCTCAGTAAATAACCTTGTAAAATAACTGGAAAAATTGAATTCAGGGCTGTAACTTTCTTACAGATACGAGATTCGGCGCGGAATAGAGTCGCGCAAACATCAAAGGATTGAGGTTGCATCATGGGGAAGTCTGACCGCCAATGACCAAGCCCCAGAACACTTCGCCTGCAGAGGAACAGCCGCATCTTGCGCGTGATATCATTGCCCAAATCAAGGACAAATATTCAGGTCTAAGTCAGGCAGAACGGCAGGTCGCTGACGCCGTGTTGTCCGATGTCAACGCAGCTGTTGCTGCATCGAATGCAGAAATCGCAAAAAGGGCTGGGGTTAGTGAACCCAGTGTCACCCGGTTCTGTCGATCTGTGGGATGTACTGGTGTGCGCGATTTCAAGTTGCGTCTGGCCCGAAGTTTAGTGGTGGGTGAATTATTTTTGACCGTGGACCAGACCCCGGTCATCGCCGACAGTGACTCTGTGCCACCTTTCTGGGGATCCGTTTTCAACGAGGCCCGCAAGGCACTGCGTGAAGTCGAAGTGCAATTGAACCCAGCCCTATTGAACGCGGCTGGGGCTGCGATCTCCAAAGCCCGGCGCGTCATCGTTTTGGGGCTTGGCGGCAGTTCATCGACCTTGGCCGAAGAAGTTCAGGTCAGGCTGTTTCGCTATGGCGTATCGGTGATTGCGTGCAAAGACCCCTATCTGGCACGCATGTCGATTTCGACCCTGCGATCCGATGACGTCTTTATTTCGATATCGGCGACCGGACGGGCGCGCGAAATTCTGGATTGCGTTGATCTTGCACATCATTATGGCGTCGCCAGCATTGGCATCACAGCACCTGACAGCGCGCTCGCGAACGCCGCTGAAATTGCCCTGACAACGCGGATTTCGGAGTATCCGGATGCCTTGACACCGTCGGCCTCGCGCTTTGCTTTCTTGATGATCATCGACCTGCTGGCAGCAGCAACCGGGTATGCCATGGGGCCGGAAGCGCGCGAAAACTTGCGACGGATCAAATTCAACCTTGTCAGTGAACGGACTGGCGTCGGGCTTGAGCCATTGGGAGAGTAGCATGACCAGAAGAGGCTTTGCATGAAAGACACAACTCAGCTTTGCGATTGGCTCGAGGTATTCGATCAGGCGCTTTCAAAACAGGACGTATCCGCCGTTCAGTCCTTGTTCGCCGACGATTGTTATTGGCGCGACTTGCTGGCCTTTACGTGGAACATAAAGACGATGGAGGGGCGCCCCGAGATCGTTGCGATGCTGAGCGAGACTTTGGCACACACCACCCCACGAGGCTGGCACGCCACCGGGCAAGCCGAGATCGCAGGCAACAACGCCTCCTCGTGGATTGCGTTTGAAACGGCGACGGGCAGGTGCAAAGGCCGGATCACCCTTGTCGATGGCAAATGCCATACCCTGATGACCGCGCTTGAGGACCTGCACGGACACGAAGAACCACGCGGGCAAACCCGCAGCAAAGGGCTGACCCATCGCGCCGACCGCCAACGGCGCACCTGGTCGGAATTGCGCAGCGAAGAAACCCGTCGCATCGGATACGAAGACCAGCCATATGTGTTGATTGTTGGCGGCGGACAAGGCGGGATCGCATTGAGCGCGCGCTTACGGCAACTGGGCGTACCGGCGCTAATCGTAGAGAAAAACGCCCGAGCGGGAGACAGCTGGCGCAATCGGTACCGCAGCCTCGTTCTGCATGATCCGGTCTGGTATGATCATCTGCCGTACCTCGAGTTTCCGCAGAACTGGCCAGTCTTCACCCCAAAGGACAAGCTGGGCGATTGGCTAGAGGCCTATGCGAAAATCTTTGAGCTGGAAATCTGGCAATCCACGAGTTGTGACAAGGCCAGCTTTGATGACCAAACTGGAACCTGGACGGTCGAAGTGACGCGCGAAGGCGAGCCTGTGACGCTGCACCCCAAGCAATTGGTATTTGCGACTGGCGCCTATGGCCCGCCACGCGAAATCGACCTTCCGGGTGTGCAGGACTTTGCCGGGACGTTGATCCATTCCAGCGCCTACCAATCCGGAGAGGCCTTTGCCGGGAAAACCTGCGCGGTCATTGGCGCCGCCAGCTCTGCACATGACGTTTGCGTTGACCTGTGGGAGGCCGGCGCGAATGTGACCATGCTACAGCGCAGCCCCAGTGTGGTCGTGAGGTCAGAGACACTGATGGAACTGGGCTTTGAAATCTATTCCGAAGACGCGGTCGCGCAAGGCATCACAGTCGATGTCGCAGATATGCTGTCGGCTTCGGTCCCCTATGCCCTGTTCCCTGATCAGCAGCGGGCGCTTTATCAGGAAATACGCGAGCGCGACGCGGCGTTTTACGACCGGTTGGGCGCTGCGGGGTTCGCTTTTGATTTTGGCGAGGATGACAGCGGGCTGATGATGAAGGCGCTGCGCACTGCATCAGGATATTACATCGATGTGGGCGCCTCTGAACTGATTGCAAACGGCGAGATCAAGGTCGTTTCAGGGGCGGACGTGGTGGCTTTGACACCAGATGGATTGCAACTCGGCGATGGGCAGACGGTACCAGCTGATGTGGTCATTGCCTGCACCGGGTATCAATCGATGAATGAGATTGTCGCTGGCATCGTGTCGCCCGAAGTTGCAACCGCGATCGGCCCGTGTTGGGGATTGGGATCCGGCGTCAAGGGCGACCCGGGTCCGTGGCAGGGTGAGTTGCGCAATATGTGGAAACCCACGGTCGCCGAAAATCTCTGGTTTCATGGTGGCAATTTGGCGCTGTCTCGCTTCTACTCTAGGTTCCTTGCCTTACAACTCAAGGCGCGGATGGAAGGCATCGAGACGCCGGTTTATGGGCGTCCCGACCCTGTTCAGAGCGGTTTATAAGCGATGACTTCGATTTCCACCGCGATATCGATCATCAGCCGGGATTCTGCGGTTGAACGCGCCGGAGGATTTGCAGGGAAATATGTGCCGTATGCTTCATTGAACGCAGCAAAGTCGTCGCGATCCCGCAGCCATACGGTGGTTTTAACCACATCTGACATGTCACAACCTGCCATTTCCAGAACCGCGCCTATGTTATCAAGAACGGCACGGGTTTCTGCGGCGACACCACCCTCGACTTTCTTGCCGTCAACCATCGGGACCTGCCCGGAAACATACACGAAATCCCCTGCCCGAACGGCGGGCGATAGTGGGACCTGGGCTGATCCGAAAAATTCCTTGATCATGCAAATTGCTCCTCTGTTGCTTTCGCAAGGACCATCGCCAATCCCGCCGAAATTTCAAGAAGGCAATTACGATGATCCGATTTGACGAGGCCCGTGTTGTCATCACCGGCGCAAGCGGCGGTGTTGGAAGCGCTCTGACCAAGGGGTTCGCCGCCGCTGGTGCGCAGGTCATCGCATGCGATATGGCTGGGACCGACCTCTCTGCTCCGCATATCGCGGAACGTCATTTCTTTGACCTGCGCGACAAGGCGACGATGACCGAGAACGCGATGGAGATATTGACCAACGGTGCCCCACATGTGGTTGTGTCAAACGCAGGCTGGACCCGTCAGGAAACCCTTGCGATGACGACCGCTGCGGGAATCGACGATGAGATGGACTGCAATTTCAACGGCGTGGCGTTACTTACACACGCTCTGCTACCGGCGATGCGTACTGCGACTGGCAATCGTGCATTCGTTTTCATCTCTTCCTGTAATGCAACAAGTCATTTTGGCAATCCGGTCTATTCGGCAGCCAAAGCTGCGACGATGGCCTGGATGCGCGCCCTCGCCGTTGAAGAGGCCCCAAACGGCATTCGATCCAACGCCGTCGCGCCCGCCTCTATTCGCACCGGAGCGTGGGAACATCGGCTCGCGGCGAACCCCACGGTTCTGGACAAGCTGCAATCTATTTATCCGTTGGGCCGTATCGTAACCCCCGAGGAAGTGACAAATGCGGTTCTGTTTCTGGCCTCGGAATTGGCGTCGGGTATCACCGGGACCACACTTGCCGTCGATGCCGGCCTGTCGGCAGGAAACTTGCCCTTTCTGGACGCAATTCGATAAAGGTCTGACATGGATATCAATGACATAGATACCCCATCCGTATTGATCGATTTGGACAAGGTTGATGCCAACCTGAGGGCGGCGCAAGACTATGGCGACGCGCATGGCTTGACCTTGCGACCACACGTCAAGACGCACAAATTGCCACGCTTTGCCCGCCTTCAGCAAGAACTTGGCGCCGTGGGGATCACCGCTCAGAAACTGGGTGAGGCCGAGGCGATGGCAGATGGGGGGATAGAAGATATTTTCCTGCCCTACAACATCCTTGGACATGCCAAGCTGGAGCGGCTTTACGCACTGCACAAACGCACGGCCTTGTCGGTGACAGCGGATAACGCACCAACCATTGCGGGCTATGCGGCGCGCTTTACAGACCCGTCGCGGCCCTTGTCTGTGTTGGTTGAATGTGACACCGGGGCGGGGCGCTGCGGGGTGCAAACTGCGTCAGAAGCCGTCGAACTGGCAAAGTCCATAGACGCCGCACCCGGTCTGACCTTTGCAGGCTTGATGAGCTATCCACCTCAGGGCAAGACACAACACGTCCAGAAGTGGCTCGTGGAAGCAATGACCGCCCTGACGGCGGCAGACCTTCGGCCAGAACGGATTTCGATCGGCGGAACACCTGACCTGATGCGCGCTGCCGAAATCCCCGCCGCAAATGAATACCGACCGGGCACCTATATTTACGGCGATCGGATGCAAGTGGCTTGGGGACATGGCGCGTTGGATCGGTGTGCGCTGACCGTTCTTGCAACAGTTGTCAGCCGCCCGACGCCGGATCGTGCAATTCTGGACAGTGGCTCCAAGGCGCTGGCCGCTGATCTTTGTGGCGCGGCAGGCCACGGACACATCGTTGCTTACCCGGAGGCCGTTGTCACCGCATTGTCCGAAGAGCACGCCATTGTTGACCTGTCAGCTTGCCCAGAGCGCCCTGAAATTGGCGAGCGATTGCAAATCATTCCCAATCATTGCTGCGTCGTCACGAACCTTTTTGATCATGTATACCTGATGCGCAAATCTGAGGTTGAAGAGAAAGCCCGAATAACATCGCGAGGCGATATCCGCTAAGAAACGAAAGAAAAACGAGGGTAGTTCCGCATAGTATAGGATTTCGGCGGCGTTGCCGGGCGTGCAGAACCAGCTCTCATTGGAACTGGCCATTTGCGGAAAACGATGGGCTTTTGGCAGGCCTGAGGGGAATGCACAAATCAACAATACAGGCCGCGCAAATGCCGGACGGACATCAACAGGTTTACGAGCCGGTCTTAGGTGCCTTGAACCTCAGGAAGTAGATGAAGAGTGCGGTCATGAGGTAAAGACCTATGCTGATCGGACTGGTGAAGAAGGTCATCACGTCGCCGTTTGATGTGATCAGAGCGCGGCGCATATAGAGTTCGAGGTAGGGACCGAGGATAATTCCCATCAACATCGGCACCAATGGATAAGCCATCAGTCGGAGGGACCAAGCGAAAATTCCGATCGCCAGCGCCATCCACATCTGGAACACAGAATAGGTCGAGGCATAGGTGCCGACCATCGCCACCATGGCGATGAAGGCATAGAGTACGCCGCGATTCATTCGCGCCAGCCAGATGTAATATGGCCCGAAAACCAGTACCGAAAGAAAGACAAATACCGCTGCGACCATCAGTGCTGCGAACATCGGCGCAATGGTGGCCATCTCGTTGGTCAGCAGGCCGGGCCCGGGGACGAGACCGTGTATGAGCAGCACGCCAAAAATGATCGCCGTGACTGAATCGCCCGGGATACCCAGTGTCAGCAAGGGCACAACGGCCCCACCACACATGGCGTTGTTGGCGGATTCTGCCGCCGCTAGCCCTTCGTGGGAGCCGCTCCCGTATTCCTCGGGTTTCTTGCTCACGCGTTTGGCCTCGGCATAGGCCACAAATGAGGCCATCGAGGCGCCGCCTCCGGGCAGCATCCCGATCAGCACGCCAATGACCGAACTTTTGAAATAGGTGAAAAACCCGATTTCTCGTATGTCATCCCAGTCGGGCCAGAAGTCCCTGTGCCGCACTTTGAATGCGGGCGTATCGGCAGCCGCGCGGATCTTTGAACCGCCCTGCAGCAACAATTCGCAGATCGCAAAGAGGCCGATCACGGCAGGCAGCAACTGCACACCCTCGATCAGGTTGGCGCTGCCAAAGTCAAAGCGACCCTGCGCCACCATGTTGTCAAACCCAACGGTTGAAATCATCAGGCCCAGCGAGACGGCCACCATGCTCTTGAAGATCGATTCCTTGGCAACAATCACCACCGTAACGACGGCCATGAAGACGAGCGCAAATTTGTCCGGTGTGCGGAACATCAGGGCGAACTCGCTCATCGGGACGGCCACAAACATCAGGACCGCCGCGCCCAGCACACCTCCGATCGAGGACGCCAGCGCGTCAAGACTCAGTGCCTTGGCGCCGTGACCGCGCTTCATGAGCGCATGACCTTCCATCGTCGTGATCGCACCCGATGCCGCACCGGGAATGTTTACCGTAATCCCGGTGACGGACCCGGCATAGATGCCCGACATGAAGATCGCCATGACCATCACCAATGCATTGGTCAGTTCCATCGCAAAGGTGAACGGCAAAAGCAGTGCAATGGCCAGAGTTGCGGTCAGTCCCGGTATCGCGCCAAAGACGAGACCCATGAGGAAGCCGCCTACGAGATACAGAAAGGTCTCGGGATTGGCGAGGGCAGCAAAGCCGCCCATCAAATCGGCGAACATCAGAAATACCCCTGGGGCAGAAAGAGATCGAAAAGAGTGACAAAGAAGAGCCAACCGACCCCAGTGATCCCTACCGAGATCAATGCCGAGGTTAGCAGGGCCTTTGCTGCCCCAAGCCGCTCCTGCTCAAAAAGCCAGGCCACACCAAAGGCGTAAGCCAGCGTCGCGTACCAGTATCCCAACGGTTCAAATGCCCAGACAAAGCCACATGTCAGCAAGATCAGCGCAATGGTGCGCAGGCTGAAATTGGCATCTTCGTCATCCTCATGCCGCGCCGTACCGCGCAGTTCCTGCACCAATACGCCAAGCGCGCCGATCCCAAGTGTGAGGACAAGAACCATCGGCATCAGCGCGGGGCCGGGTTCTCCGCTGGCGAACGGCAACGGAAGTTCAAGCGCCTGCTGAAGATAGGCCACGTCGATTGCGAGAAGGAAAAGCGCAAAAAGCGCCTGGCGGGTCATCGTCAATGGAAGAGCCTTTTTCGAAGGGTTCACCTGTCAGACGACCCGGCCGTGTCGCACGGTCGGGTCGCTGTGTTTTAAGAGCCGTCGAAAATCGGCTTATTCCAGTACGCCCTCGGACTTCAACTTGTCCAGCAGCTTCAGCGCACGTGTCTGTGTACGCTCGACATAGGCTTCGGTCTCTGCCCCATCCATCCAATAAGCATTCATCCCGGTGTCAGCCGACTTTTGCTGAAACTCGGGATTGTCATAGGCGGCCTTGAATGCGGTGGTCAGGGTTTGTTTGATCTCGTCAGGCGTCTCTGCCGGAACCGCCAGCACGCGCATGCCGCCCCAGATCACATCATACCCCAGTTCCGTAAATGTGGGCACGTCAGGCAGGCTCGGATCACGTTCCGCACCCATGACCGCCAGCACCTTTACCTGACCTGCATCAGCAGCAGACGAGACTGTGGCATAGCTCAGGCTTGCTGCATCGTTCTCACCCGAAATCAGCGCCTCACGCTGTTCTGCCGAGCCATTCGGGAAAGGAACGTGGTTCAATTCAACACCCAGTTGCTCTGCCATGTCGAGCGCGTGCAGGTGCCAGATACCACCAATGCCCGAGTCGGAAACTGTTACCTCGCCCGGTGCTGCATTTGCAGCGGCGATAAAGTCGTCCAGTGTTTCCCATCCGGTATCGGCGTTTACAGCAAGCACCGTGGGATAGAGCGTCACATTGGCAAGATAGCTCAGCGACGCAGTGTCATACCCTGGCACGAGATTCTTGTAGGGCACGGTGATCATGCTGTCCCAGGTCAGCGAACCGATGGTATAACCATCCGGGCGCGACTTCATAAGACGCAGGGTGCCAACGCCAGACTGTGCGCCAGTGACGTTCTGTGTACGGATGCCCACGCCAAGCGGCTCTTCCGCATATTGCAAGAAGGTGCGCATTACGGTGTCGGTGCCACCACCCGCGCTCCACGGCATGATGTGAGTGATGTCCTTCTTGGGGAAATCCTGTGCATCGGCGGCCAGCGTGCCGGCGACAAGAATCGCAGCGCCAGACAGAGCTGTGCGGAGACCTTTTGTGAAAGTCATGTATGAACCTCTTAGTTGTGTTGGTGCGGAGGTCCGGCGCTCCGGGTCCGCAGAGTCATGGCTTTCCCGCCAGAGCGAGACACCATTTGTATACAACACAATATACAGCTAAGAGTGCATTGCAACGGTTTTTCCAGAGACCTAATAATACAGGCTTCTATTGTCAGGAAATCGCCCATGAAAACAGCTAATCTTCCCCACGCAAACGAGGTGTCTCTCGACCATTCCGGGCATTTCGTAGCGGATCCTGACGCAGCGCGGGCTGCGCTTGAAGAGCTCGGCTTCACGGTCACTCCGTTTTCCGCACAGGTCCAGCCTGACCCGCAAACCGGCGAGTCGCGGCTTACCGGAACTGGCAATATCTGCGTCATGCTGCCTGAGGGGTATATAGAGGTCCTCGTTCATACCACCGACACGCCCATCGGACGCGAATTCCTCGCAGCGCTCGATCACCGTGCAGGTCTGCATCTGGCGGCCTTTGGCGTGGCGGATGCTGCGGCACGGCATACGGAGCTTTCGGCGGCGGGTCACAACATGCGCCCGCTGGTGCATTTCTCACGCGACGTTGAGACGGAAACCGGTGTCGAAAACGCCGCCTTTTCCGTTGCGCGGCTTGCCGCCGGTGTCATGCCCGAAGGCCGCGTGCAGATATTGACTCACCACAACGAGGCCGCCATGTGGCAGCCACGCTGGACGACACATGCAAATGGCGCACAATCACTGCAAGCGATTGTGCTTTCATCCCCAGACTCAGCCGAGACGGCCGCCCGGTTTTCCCGTTTCCTTGACCGGCCTGCAGAACCGCATGGTGCGGGCTTGCGGATACCGCTCGATCGTGGTGCGCTCGAGATCCTGCCACAGGATGACGCCTCCACCCTTGTAGGCCAGCCGGTCGATCACGGTTGCTCCTGTTTCGTCGGCTTGCGGATCGGGCTTGCGGATGTGTCTGTTCTCGAGAATCGGCCCGGAGCGTGTTGGGTGGACGGCTCTCTCGCTCTGCCTTTTGATCCCGCGCTCGGCTCCGGCGTTTGGCTTTTTGATCCAACCTGACCTTAACCGCCGGGCGCAAAACGGCGTGGTCGCAATCCCGCGTGAAACCAGGTGACCATGGAATAGATATCATACACCGGCAGCCCGGTCGCCGCTTGCACCGCCGCGCTGTAGGGCGACATATTCGTGCATTCCAAAACGATAGCTCCAACATCCGGGTTTTCGGCCACCAACCGATTTGCCGCCGCCACCACATCAGCACAGGCCAGCGCCAGATCTAGATCATCCTTCTCGGCCTTGATGATGGTGCGGTAAAACTCCAGTCCGGCTTCGGTCCCGGTAACGGGCGTGTCGAGTGGCACGCCGATCCCCTCCAGATGCGCAGGAGTCAAACCGGCGCCATTGATCGTCACGATCCCGCACCGTTTGCCCGGTGGCAGGGTCGCCTGCACCCAGGGCACCTGCATCATCGAAGACGTCGCCACCGGCACGCCCACCGTAGCCGCCAGTTCACGCTGATAGATCGACAGAAAGCCGCAATTTGTCGTGATCGCCTCGGCACCCAGGTCCACGAGATCGCGTGCGGCATCGATGAAATCATCGAGCAGCCCTCGCGCGACGTCACAAACAACCCGATTGGGGCTGGCGCCACGCACAATGCGATAGACCACCGGGAACGGCCATGTTCCGGCATGACCCATTTCTCCATAGGTACGGGCAAATCGCGCCTCAAGCATCAGGATGCCAAGCGGTGCGCCGTAAAGTGCCTTGCCGCCACGCGCAATATTCTCACCCGGGGCACCATAGGGTCGGATGGGGTCACTCATGCTCAGAACCTCGTGGCAGCAAAGGGGGTAAGATCAATCTCGGGCGGCTCGTCCGTAACCAGTTGCGCCGCCAGTTTGCCACTGCGAGCGGAGGAAACAAGGCCGACGTGACCATGACCAAAGCAATGAACGACACCTTTGATGCCGCGCGCCCGTGATATTACTGGCTTGCCGTCGGGCATACTGGGCCTTAGACCAAGCCAGACCCGCGCCTCGCTGACATCCAATTCCGGGAATACCGCCCCAAGGTGCGTGCGCATGATCTCGGCCCGACGCCAATCGGGCTCGGCATCCGGACTGGCAATCTCCACCTGCCCGGCGCAACGGATACCCGTGGCCAGCCGCGTTATCACCACCTTGCGGTCGCTGACCATGACCGAAGTGGTCGGCCCCGGCAGGTTCGCCCCGCCCTCGACCGTGACGTGATACCCGCGTTCACTCTCCAGCGGCACCCGGTCGCCTGCCTGTTTCGCAAGCGCGGCTGACCGCGCACCGCTGGCAATCACCGCAGCATCGCAGGCAATCTCGCCCTGCGTGGTCTCAACCGCCAACAACTTACCGCCTTCAGAACGAAACCCTGTCGCACGGGCCGCGATCCGGCGGGCACCCATCGTCTGTGCATAGGATACCAGCGCCGCGCAATATGCACCGGGATTCAGGCATTGCCCCGCCTCGGGAACATTGACGCCAAAGCGGTATTCCTTGGCCAGTTCCGGCTGACGCTGTGCCAGTTCTTCGGCCTCGACCTCGTCGCAGGTGATCCCCAGATCGCGCCGGATGCGCCACCCCAAGCCATCGGCCTCATACCCTGCCCGATCGCGATAGACATGCATCAGTCCACTGCAGACGTCGATCAATTCCGGCACACCGGCACGTGACGCCACCTCTTCGTGCAACCGTGGCGCGTCCTTCAGCAAAGTCCGCAATTCGCCCGCGACCTGACGCAGCTTTGCCTCGGTCGACCCGGCGGCGAGATAGCGCAGCAACCACGGCAACACCTTGGGCAGATAGCCAGGCCGCACACTCAGCGGCCCGAGCGGATCCCGCAACCATTTGGGCACCTGTTTCCAGACGCCGGGCGACGAGGGCGGCGTCACTGAATGCGATGACAACCACGCCGCATTGCCAAAGCTCGCCGCCTGCTCCCCACCCGGCGGGCCGGGATCGACGATGACGACGCTCAGCCCACGCTCTGCCAGTTGCACCGCCGTCTGGGCGCCGATGATCCCCGCCCCAATTACGGTCACGTCTGCCTTCATGTTCGCTCTCCTGCCGGCCAGAACCCGGTCTCATCTCCGATTTGGCCGCGCCCTGCACGACGCAATAACCCACTTAGCTTCGAATGATCTGCCCACTTTCGCCATCGACCGTTACCACGTCGCCATCACGCAGTTCGGACCAGAAATCTCCGTCAGGCGCCACAAGTACCGGCACCTTGGCCAGCATCGCACCTTGCATCACCGACGGGTCCGGCATCTCTCGCAGGATCAATGCGGCGGGATGGGTTTCATGGACTTTGAGTTGATAGAGGAACCGCCACGCACCCGCCGATCCGCGACTGGCTGGTAGCACCAACACACGCCCGGCAACGCAAGCTCCCAGCAGATCGCTGGAACGCCCGACCACTTGGCCTGAACGGATATCTAAGTCACCCAGAAACGAAAGCGCTGTCTGAGAGATTAGCGCCTCGCCCTCTGCCTGCCCTTTCACCACGCCGCGCGCCTGCCAGATCGCCTCAGCCATTGCGCCGCCTCCGAGGGATAAAGCGCCCGGTCACGGCCGATTCCACAGCCAATTCGCTGGAGGTAAACAGCGTCGGGCACTGAATCATATCTCGAACGTAATGGGCCTGTTTGGCGCTATCGACCAAGATCGTTCGCAGAGTCGGCGGTGTCACTCCGAGCGCGGGATCGGGCGAACAGGTGCAGGCGAAATGGCAGGAAATCGGACAGGTATCCGTCACCACCCGCGCGCCCGCCGCCAACATCGGTGCCAGCAGACCCGCATCGCGAGCCATCTGATGCACCGCCCGGCTGGTCGTGACCCAAAGCTCCACCCCCGGCGCAATACGGCGCCCCATGAGCAAAGCCGCATAATGCTTCATCTCCTCAAACGAGGCATGGGGACAGCCCAGATGCACAAAATCAAAGCCGGTCTCTTCGCCGGTGCAGAAATCATCGAAAACCTGCGCTAGGTTGGTTTCGGCCACCTCGACCTCCGGTAGACCCGTCACATCTGCCTCTTCGCCAAAGGGCGGCGTCACGCCGGGCACGATGAACATCGCCACCCCGCCCGAGGTCGCCATGCCCACCCCCATAGCGTCAAGCTCATCCAGTGAGGGCCGCGTCTGCAGGCCCCGGATCAACGGCACGCCGCTGCCCACCGCCGTTCCGATGGCATAGCCGAGGGCAGTGAAATCCGCCGTACCGCAGGGATGCGCCGTGACGGTGACACGATGTGTCGGCTGGCGATTGCGGTCCAGATGCAGGCCGAACCGCGGATAGCGCCCGGTCATTCCTGCATAGACCGCAAAGAACCCATCCCGGTTCGACCGCGCTCCAAGAACGGAATTGGCAAACACCGTCACCCCGCTCTCAATTGAGGCGATATGCATGTTCCAGGTCGGCCAGTGCCCGGCCCAATAGGGCGTGCAGGTGAAAGAGGTCGCGCTGCCCATGGCGCGATGCGCGGCCTCGGCCCGTTTCTGCAAAAGGCCCAACGAGTCTGGCGCACCAGTGCCTTGCCAGTCACCCATGTCGGCATTGGCGATGTTGGTGGAGACCGGCACCACCATCCGTGCGCCCTGCTGCGCTGTGGCCTCGATCAACTCCACATCGCCTTTGTACAGCGCCATGCCCGCGTGGACATGGGCATAGCCGATCTCGACTATATCCGCTGCATCATAGGCCTCGCCGAGTTGCACCAGCGCTTCCATTGCCTGTTGCGCCGCCTCGCCTTCGTCACCGTCGAGCAGGGCAAGGTCGCGATCGGACAGCTTCATGGTTCAGCTACCGATCCGCAGCGAGGTATTCTCGCGGCGCAACGCGGCGAGGATGCTGAGCGCCACAACCATGCTGGTACGGTTGTTCTGCGGCGAGGGATAGTTCTGCGATGTCATGTCGAGCGAGACCGAGCTGGCCTCGACATTCAGCGTATGCCGGGCACCCGGCAGCGTGCCGTCAGCGTAGATCCGCACCCGGGTTCGATCCAGCCCAATCCCGACGAGGCCCAGTGTCACAGCAACGTTAAAGTGGCGCGGAAAATGCCCCGCTGCTTCCCGCGCGCTGCCCTCGAATATTGGTACGGGACCGGTTTCGGCAGGAGCTAGGTCAATGCCGTTGTCATGGATGTAAGGCTCATGCGCGAAAGAGGCCGGTTTGATATGCGACGTAAGGGTGACAGATGTGATTTCATCCTCGGACGCCGCGCGGATGATGTCGAGCCCGGGCAAGGTGCCGCCCGCAATCTGCAACTTGGCGTCGGACTGCTCCGCGATGTCGATGAGGTCGAGGTTCACGGCGAGCGCTCCCACGCTAACCGCGATCACATGGCCGCCCGCCCGCAGGGTCGGCTCCACGACATCGCGAAACCCGTCATAGGTGGCACATTCCACGAGAATCGCATTGTATTGCGGCGCTTCGGCGGCCGAAATGATCGGGACGTCCAATCCAAAACTCGCTGCTTTTTCTGCGGCCTTTTGCTTGTCTCGCGCCGCGATGGCGACGATCTGCAACGCGCCCGTCGGGTCGACGGTCAGTTTGGCCGCGATCTGCTGTCCGACATTGCCAAAGCCGCCCAATACGATCCGCGTCACGCCTGCCATGCCCTGTCTTCCCCATGAATGTCTTGACTGATTTTTGTACTCTGTCATGTATACAGGTAAATATGCAATCTGAATTTCTCCCGTTTGCCTCCGAAGGATCCGCCATGAGCGACCGCGCCCCTGTCACCCGCACACTTGCTGCCTTTATTTCAAACTTCACTCCGGCTGACCTTCCACAAGAGGTAATGGCCTATACCCGCAAGCTGGTCTGCGACGGAATCGGAGTGCTCTGCGCAGCGACGCACCAGAGCGTGACGGCCGCACAGGGCATAGGCGATTTTGCCGAAGAGATTGCTGGCCCCGGTCCCTGCACTCTGATCGGACGCAACCGCAAGGTCGACCCGGTCAGTGCCGCCCTCGCCAACGGCACATTGGGCTATGCTGCCGACTTTGAACCGCACCACCCCGAGGCGATCCTGCATCCGATCGCAGTGATGATTCCCACCGCACTCGCCCTTTCCGAAGCACAGAACCGCACCGGAGCCGAGGCGTTGGCCGCCGTGGCGCTTGGCTGCGAAGTGACCTATCGCGTTTCGATGGCGATGAACCCGCGTGAATTGTATGATCGCGGCTTTCACCCCTCGGCCATCGCAGGAAGCTTTGGCGCCGCCGCCGCCTCCGCGTTTTTGCTTGGGCTGGACGAAGATCAGACCGTACGCGCGCTCGGATTGGCGGGGCTACAGACCTCGGGGCTGCTGGCGTGGCAGGATGATCCGCGCGAGGATGCCCGTCCTTTTCAAATGGGGCTGGCCGCACGCAATGGCGTGATGTCAGCGATGCTGGCGAAGCGAGACTTTGGCGCTCCGGACCGGATTTTTGACGGGGGTCACATGGTGCTCGACGCCTATAGCGGCGTCGCCGATCCTACGCCGCTGACCTCGGACCTTGGCCCCAAATGGGACGGGGTGATGGAACTTGCGATCAAACCCTACGCCTCGGTGTCCTTCCTTCATCCGGCACTGGACGCACTTGTCGGCCTGCTTGAGGATCACGCGCTGACCCCCGCCCAGATCGACAAGATCAGCCTGCGCTTTGCCGATGCCGGCGCCCATTGCGTTGATGACAATCCGCTCAAGGGCCATTCCGCGCAATACATCCTGCCGGTGCGCGCGGCGATGGGGCGGTTGTCGTTTCTCGACCTCTTCATCGACCGGCGCGAGACCGAACCGGAGGTCGCACGCCTTGCGGAAAGTGCTGAAGTGATCCGTGACACGGGCGCCTTCAACGACGCGTTTCCTGATTTCTACATGGGAGAAATCATTCTGAACCTGACCGATGGCCGCACGCTCTCGGCGACCTCAAAGGTGGCACGCGGTTACCCGGAACAGCCTCTTTTGCAAGCAGATCTCGACCGTAAGTTCGAAGACGTCACCGCTACCGTTTGTTCGCTGCCCCGTCGCATAGCGCTGGCAGAGGCGTGCGAAACGCTCGACAGCGCGCCTGATGTCAGCACCCTTACGGCCTTGCTGGCTGCTGCCCCGGATGCCTGAGACGGGCGGCACGTTGACGTTCAATGGCGACAGTGCATACAGTTTGGAATACATAACAATATCCGAGGCCCCGGGCGATGAGCAAAGAAAAGAATACCACGGCGAGTGTCCCCCATATGTCCTCATCCCACCGCGCCCATGCACAGCTGCGCGAACAGCTTTTGCGGTCAAAGTTTCTGCCGGGGCAAAAAATCAACGAAGTCTCGCTGGCCAGTGAATTGGCCATCAGCCGCACGCCTCTTCGCGAGGCATTGAATCGACTGGTGGCAGAGGGGTTGCTGGTGGACAGAGAGCGCGGGTTTTCGGTACCGGGGCTCGAAGCAGACGTGGTCATAGATCTCTTCGAAGCGCGGGTCGAAATCGAATGTGCAACGGTGCGGCTCGCCTGCGAACGGGCGGAGAAGGCGGAGCTCGAGGCATTGTCCGATTTCCTCACCGAAAGCATGGCGGAATCTCCAGATGCGTCGGTCGATCGGCTGATGGAACTGGATATACGCTTTCACGACACCATTGCCGAGATGGCCCGTAACAAGGTGCTGCGGCAGATGCTGTCCAATCTCAACGACCGTATTCACCTTATCCGCTGGATCGCAATGGAAGGTCGTCGCAACTACACCCAAAATGAACACCGCGAGATTCTCGACCACATCTGTGCGGGCGACACCGAAGCTGCGATCGGCGTCATGCGCGAGCATATCCTGCACCGCAACGAAGACATTCTTGTCGCGATCAAGGCCGCCTATGGGCATGTCTATACTCGTCCCACCTCCTGAGCCTATCTGCGGGCGCGGGACTTCAAAAAGGTAATCTCATGACCCGATACATCATCATTGGCGCCGGCTCCGGTATCGGCGCGGCGCTTGCCCGTCATCTGGCCGCGCCCGGCACCGACTTGTTGCTGCATACCGGCTCAAACGCCGAACGTTTGGGCCGTGTCGCCGCCTTCTGCGAGAATGAAGGTGCGAGCGTATCAACCTGCCTTGGCCTGACCGAAGACCCGGCACTGATCGACAATATCACCGCATGGCTGGATCCGCTGCCAGAAGGCGGGTTGAGTGGATTTGCCTTTGCTGCGGGATACGCCAAGCTGGGCACAGTTGACTCGACCGACCCGGCGACACTGCGTTCTGCGCTCGACGCCATGCCGATGGCGTTCCAACGCCTCTGCACATGCGTCACGCCAAAACTGGCGGACCGCCGTGGCCGCATCCTGTGTGTGAGCGCCTTTGGCGCGCACCGCTCCAAGACCCACAGCTATGCCCCCACCGCCCCAGCCAAAGCCGCGCTTGAGGCGCAGGTCCGTGTGTTTGCCGCCAATCTTGCTCCACGCGGTATCACGGTGAACGCGGTGGTGCCTGGCTTCATCACGAAAGAGCCCGGCACGCCCTCCTCTCTGACACCAGAGCAATGGGCGGAGGTCACGGCAAACATCCCCATGGCGCGACTTGGACAAGCTGCTGAAGTCGCGGCGACTGCGGCGTTTCTGTTGTCCGAACCCGCAGGCTATGTGACCGGCCAATCATTGCATGTAAATGGCGGCCTGACACTCTGATCGGCGTCATTTGGCGCATCGAACCTTGGCCATATTGCCGTCGGCAGAGGAAAGCGCATCTCAGGCATTGCGTATCGTCGACGCATCTGTATACAAATATATATACAATATTTTGACCCGACGTTGCGGCCCCGCGCGCGGACTAAGGAGAGACAGTCATGGAAAACACGCTCAACGGCGCCGAAGCCATGGTGCGGATGCTCGAAGCCCAGGGTGTGGATCACATCTTTGGCCTCTGCGGCGACACCACCCTGCCCTTCTATGACGCGATGCACCTGCTGGATCACAAGATCAATCATGTGCTGACCCGCGACGAGCGCAGTGCTGGCTACATGGCTGACGGGTATTCCCGGGTCACTGGAAAGCCGGGCATCTGCGAGGGTCCTTCGGGGGGCGGAGCGACCTATATTCTGCCCGGTCTGATCGAATCGTCGGAAAGCTCTTATGCCATGCTGGCGATCACCACCGACATCTCTGTGTCGACCTATGGCAAATATCCCCTGACCGAAGTCGACCAGGAAGCGCTGATGCGCCCGCTGACCAAGTGGAACACGGTGATCAAGCAATCCGCCCATATTCCCCGCATGGTCCGCGCCGCCTTTCGCGCGATGACCACCGGGCGGCCCGGCTCTGCCCATCTCGGCCTGCCCTATGATATCCAGTATGATAGCGTCGACCCGACCGATATCTGGGCCGATCCCAAGACGGCCACCTATCCCGCCTATGCCACCGGACCCGATACCGGCTCGATTGAGGCCGCGGTCGATGCGATCCTGTCGGCCAAGAGTCCGCTGATCGTGTGCGGAGGCGGTGTGGTCGTTGCGGGCGCAATGGACGAGCTAAACCGAATTGCAACGCGGCTCGATATTGCCGTGGCGACATCGATTTCCGGACAGGGTTCGCTGGCCGATACGCATCCGAATGCGCTCGGCGTCGTCGGCTCCAACGGCGGCACGGACGAGACGTGGGAAATGATGCAAGCCGCAGATCTCGTCGTGTTCATGGGATGCCGTGCCGGATCGACCACCACCGCCAGATGGGAGGCCCCCAGTGTCGGCACGCGGATCGTGCATTTCGACGTGGACCCGATGGTGATGGGTGCAAACCTGCCCACCGAGGTAGGCGTGGTGGGTGACCTGCGCATGTCGCTGCAAATGCTAAACGCAGAACTCGATCGCCGCGATCAAGGCCTTTCGACCTTTGGGGGCGCCGCCGCCGTGGCCGATATCAAGCGCCGCAAGTTCGAGATTTTCGACCGCATTGCAGCTGAGGAAAACCGTCCGGTCCGTCCCGAGCGCGTGATTTCAGACCTGATGAAAGTGCTTCCACCAGATGCGACCGTCGTCTCGGACCCCGGCACCTCTTGCCCTTATTTCTCCGCCTACTACCAGCAGCAGCTTGCCGGGCGCTATTTCATCACCAACCGCGCGCACGGGGCGCTCGGCTATTCGCTGGCCGCCTCTCTGGGTGCTTGGCATGGTCGGCCCTCCAGCAAGACTGTCGCATTGATGGGGGATGGTTCCTTCGGCTTCACTGTGGGCGAATTGGAAACCGTCTGCCGAGCCGGCGCGCCGATCACCTTCGTGGTGTTCTCCAACTCCAACTTCGGTTGGATCAAGGCTAGCCAGATGGCCGATAAAGGTTCGCGCTATTACAACGTCGACTTTGGCCGGGTCGATCAAGCTGCCGTTGCAGCCGCCTATGGTGTAAAGTCCTGGCGCGTCGAAGACCCCGCCGATCTTGAGCGGGTCCTGCGCGAGGCCGTGGAGCATGACGGACCCACGCTTGTCGATGTCGTCACCCAACCACTCGAAGAGGCCAACGCGCCCGTTCGTCGCTGGATGGGCTGAGGGCGCCCTACCCTTACTAGAGGCCAAGCGACCGAACTAAACTCGGGACGTCCGAGTTCGGTCATCTTGTAGAGAATGTGGGCGCTGGTTCTTTCCTGGTTCTTTCTGGTTGGAAACGCTGGATCGTGACGCAAAGTTTCCGGCAGCCCGAGAACACTTAGATGCTGAAGACCGTTATTCAGTTATCACTGCGAAGGCAGACTGCTCTGACTGGATGGAAGTGTCCGCTGGTAGAGCGGCCTGCGACGCGCCGGAACCTTTGCGACCCTGCCATTGCCACCAGAGATTTCTGTTGTGTCCGCTTGACAGCAGGTGCGAACCAATTGTTAATTGGTTCGCACACAGTGAAGCCCGGATGGCATGACGCAAACGCACAGCCCCTTGCTCGAGATCAGTAATTTCAGCCTGCAATTTCGCGGGCATTCGGCGCCTGTCGTGACCGGCGTCGATCTGCAAGTTCAGTCAGGGCAGACGTTGTGCATCGTCGGCGAGTCCGGATGTGGAAAGAGTGTCACGTCGATGGCGATCATGGGATTGCTGCCGAAAGGCGCTGCCCGTGTGCTGTCTGGACAGATGCATTTTGACGGGCATGACTACGAACTGACCAAGGAAGTCTTGCCTCCGGCCGTGCGTGGTGACCGCATGGCGATGATCTTTCAAGAGCCGATGACATCACTCAATCCTGCCTTTCGCATTGGCGAGCAGATTGCCGAAGCGGTGCTGTGCCACCAAGCCACGAGCAAGACCGAAGCAATGAACCGCGCCGAAGACATGCTCAAGCGCGTCGGCATCCCGGCCCCGGACCGACGACTGAAAGAGTATCCGCACCAGTTGTCCGGCGGAATGCGTCAGCGGGTAATGATCGCAATGGCATTGGTCAACAATCCCGCGCTCTTGATCGCGGACGAACCGACCACCGCTCTGGACGTGACAATCCAGGCGCAGATTCTCGATCTGATCCGTGATTTGCAGCAGCAGATGAAGATGGGCACCATCATGATCACCCATGATCTTGGCGTGGTTGCGGAAATCGCCACATCGGTCGCGGTTATGTATGGCGGGCAGATCGTAGAACGCGGCCCGGTAGAACAAATATTCGACGATCCTCAGCATCCCTACACGATCGGTCTCATGGCCTCGATGCCGTCGCTCACAGGCGCGCGCGGGCGTCTCGCCACCGTGGCCGGGACAGTTCCATCTATTGATGCGATGCCATCGGGCTGCCGGTTCCGGACCCGTTGCCCGTTTGCGGCCGAGATTTGCGCTCAGACGCCACCGCTGGGTGACATAGGCAGCGGCCATGGCGTGGCCTGTCATTTCGCGCCGCTTGAACAATCGCAGGCGGTCAGCGCATGACCGACAGCATTCTCAAGGCAACCCATCTGATCAAGCATTTTACCGTCAACGCCGGTATCTTGGCAAAGGGAGACACGGTCCATGCGGTAGATGGCGTGTCACTTGATATCAAACGCGGCGAGACCTTTGCCATCGTTGGTGAATCGGGCTGTGGCAAGTCCACCCTCGCCCGATTGCTGATGCGCCTACTCACTCCCACTGCGGGCAAGGTCGAATTTGATGGCGAACCGATCGCCTCGCTATCCGGAATCGCCTTGACCAAACTGCGCGGCGATTTGCAATTTATCTTTCAGGACCCATACTCGTCTTTGAACCCGCGGCTGACGGTTGGCAAGCTGATCGCAGAGCCGTTGGAGCTACACGCGCCTGATCTGTCCGCACAGGCCCGGCGCGACCGCGTGGGGACGTTGCTGTCGCAGGTCGGATTGATGCCGGAACATGCTGATCGATACCCGCATGAGTTTTCGGGTGGCCAACGCCAGCGTATCGGTATTGCCCGTGCCCTCGCCTCGGGCCCGAAACTGATCATCGGGGACGAACCTGTATCCGCGCTCGACGTTTCTGTTCAGGCGCAGGTGATCAACCTGCTTGCGGATCTCGGTCGAGATCTGGACCTGACACTGGTCATCATAGCGCACGATCTTGCCGTGATCCGCCACATGAGCGACAGGGTGGCGGTGATGTACCTGGGCCAGATCGTCGAATGCGGCCCCACTGACGCCGTGTTCGAAAATGCACGCCATCCCTATACGCAGCTCTTGCTAGCCTCGATACCGGTGGCTGAACATGCCGCCCGAACGCCCATCGCCCACGCACTTGGGGAAACACCCAGCCCGCTGAACCCTCCAGCCGGGTGTCGGTTCCATCCGCGCTGCCCGCATGCCCAGAACAGGTGCAAAACCGAGGTTCCGATACTGGAAGAGGCCAATCATGGCGCCGCCTGTCACTATTGGCGCGAGATAGGCGCGATGACACCCCGACCCGGCGCAAAAGCACGATCGCCTGCAGCGCAGGCCCGTTTCGATCTCTACCGTGCCGCCAGCGAGCGGCGCGAGACCACCAAAGAAACCAACAAGGAGAACCAGACATGACCCTTTCCAAATCGACCCTGCTGGCCGCACTGCTGGGCGCTACCGCGCTTGGGTTGGGCGCAAATGCGGCGTCTGCTGCCGATCTGCGCATTGCCTTGCAGTCGGATGCCGATGTGCTGGATCCGGACCAGTCGCGTACCTTTGTCGGGCGCATTGTTTACACTGCGCTCTGCGACAAGCTGGTGGATATCACACCGGATCTGGAATTCATTCCTCAGCTTGCAACTGAATGGGAATACTCCGAAGACGGCACGGCCCTGACGATGAAGCTGCGCGAAGGCGTTGTTTTCCATGACGGGACACCCTTCAACGCCGAGGCCGTCGCCGCCAATATCGAACGCAGCAAAACGATGGAGGAATCCCGCCGCAAATCGGAACTGAAATCGGTAGAGAGCACCGAAGTGCTTGGCGAGTATGAAATCAAATTCAACCTGACCGGGCCCGACGCCACCCTGCTGGCGCAGTTTGCGGATCGTTCGGGCATGATGGTATCGCCGACGGCCGCCGCCGAGGCAGGCGCTGATTTCGGGCTGAACCCGGTCTGCTCCGGTCCTTTCAGCTTTGGCGAGCGTGTGGCGCAGGATCGCATAGTGCTTAACAGGTTTGCGGACTATTGGAACGCCGGTGAGATCAATTTTGACAGCGTGACTTACCTGCCGATCCCTGACACCACCGTGCGTCTGGCCAACCTTCAATCCGGCGATGTCGACATGATCGAACGTCTCGCCGCGACTGATCTGGGCCAAGCAAAAGGGGATGACGGCATTCAGGTCGAAAGCGCTGTATCGTTGGGCTACCAGGGCATCACCTTCAACGTCGCCAATGGCGAAAAAGGTGATAATCCCTGGGGCAATGACAAACGTCTGCGTCAGGCATTGAACTATGCGATTGACCGTGAAGCCATCAATCAAGTGGTGTTTGACGGCGCCTTTGCCGCTGGCAACCAGCCGGTGCCGCCGAATTCGCCTTGGTACAACGCCAACCACACGGTGCCTGCTCGCGATGTCGAAAAAGCCAAGGCGCTCCTTGCCGAGGCAGGGTTCCCTGACGGAATTGACCTTGAGGTACAGGTGCCCAATACCACCGTGCCGCTGCAACTGATGCAGGTCGTGCAGGCCATGGCGGCCGAGGCCGGGATCAACATTACGATCACGTCCAAGGAATTTGCCACGCTGTTGTCAGATCAATCAGCAGGCGATTACCAGGCAAGCCAGATCGGTTGGTCCGGCCGGGTCGATCCGGACGGAAACAACCACCAGTTCGTGACCACTGGCGGTGGCATCAACGACAGCAAGTATTCCAACCCGGATGTGGATCGGCTGATGAACGAAGCCCGCGCCTCGACGGATCCTGCGGTACGCAAGGTCGCATATGACGCGGCCCGCGATATCCTGGCCGAAGACCTGCCCCGCATGGTCATCTATCACCAGACCTGGATCTGGGCGCTGGATAGCGGGATCAGTGGTTTTGTTCCCTATCCCGATGGAATGATCCGTCTGGAAGGCATGAAAAAAGACGGCTGATCCGTCCGCGGCCTGCGCCTTGTAGTGCGCGGGCCGCCTCACTTCGAAAGCCCAGTCCATGCTGTCCTTCATCCTTCGCCGCGTTGTCATCGCGATCCCGACGATCATCCTGATCTCGATGTTCGTCTTTGCCTTGCAGAAATTGCTGCCCGGTGATCCGGTGCTGGCAATGGCGGGCGAAGAGCGCGACCCCGAGGTTCTGGAATTCCTGCGCGAAAAATACCGCCTGAATGATCCGATCCCGGTGCAATATGTCACCTGGGTTGGCAACGCGCTGACCGGCGATCTAGGGATATCCCTGCGTACCAACCAGCCGGTTCTGGAATTGATCGGGCAAAAACTGCCCGTGACAATCCAACTGGCGCTGATGGCAATGGCCTTTGCGCTTCTGATTGGTATTCCGGCGGGCATTCTGTCTGCGGTCAAGAAAGGCACGATCACCGATTACATCGCCAATGTTGTGGCGCTGTCGGGCTTGTCGATCCCGAATTTCTGGCTTGGCATCATGTTGATCCTGCTGGTCTCGGTGAAGTGGCAGCTTTTGCCCGCCTCAGGCTATATGCCGTTTTCCGAAGACCCGGTGAAATCCATCACCGTAATGATCATGCCAGCCTTCGTTCTTGGAACAGCGCTGGCTGCAACGTTGATGCGGCACACCCGTTCGGCCATGCTGGAGGTGCTGCAACAAGACTATATCCGTACGGCCCGCGCCAAGGGCGTTCTGGAAAAGCGGGTGGTGTTGAAACATGCCTTCCGCAATGCGCTGACACCAATCGTTACGCTGACGGCGCTGTTGTTTGGCGAGTTGATTGCGGGTGCGGTCCTGACCGAACAGATCTTTACCATCCCCGGTTTTGGCAAGCTGGTGGTTGATGCGGTATTCAACCGCGATTACGCCGTGGTGCAGGGCATCGTTCTGGTGACGGCCATTGGTTTCATTCTAATGAATCTCTTGGCAGACGTGCTGTACGTTCTGTTGAACCCACGTCTGAGGGGGCAATAATATGGTCGCCCAAACCGATCCCATTCTTGCGATAAAATCGCAAAACCGCGTCTGGAAGAAATTCCGCAGTCATCGCAGCGCCATGTTGGGCGGTATCCTCGTTGCGTTCTTTATCCTGATCGCCATTCTGGCCCCGGTGCTGCCAATCCCCGATCCGGCTGCGACCGATTGGGGCGCTGTGCGCAAAGCTCCGACCGCGGCACACCCCTTCGGTACAGATGAAATCGGACGCGATGTGCTGTCCCGCATGATCTGGGGTGCGCAGGCGTCGTTGCTGGCCGGTGTCGTGTCCGTCGGTATCGCGGTTCTATTGGGCGTGCCTTTGGGCATAGTCGCCGGATATTTTGGCGGCTGGACGGACGCAATCATTTCACGCTGCACCGAGGCGCTGCTGGCGGCGCCATTCCTGATCCTGGCCATCGCACTTGCCGCATTTCTCGGGCCATCCCTGACCAATGCCATGATTGCCATCGGCATTTCTGCCATGCCGATCTTTGTGCGCCTGACACGCGGACAGGTCTTGACGATCAAGACGGCTGATTATGTGGAATCCGCCCGCGCCATCGGCCTGCCTGACCGGCGTATCCTGACCCGCTATATCTTTCCCAATGTGCTGCCGCCAATCCTGGTGCAGGCAACATTGACCATTGCCACCGCGATCATCGCCGAGGCGTCGCTGTCGTTTCTCGGGTTGGGTCAGCAACCGCCAGCCCCCAGTTGGGGCTCGATGCTGAACACTGCCAAGAATTTTCTCAACCAAGCCCCCTGGATGGCCATGTGGCCGGGCATCGCGATTTTCCTCGTGGTGCTGGGGTTCAATCTTTTGGGCGACGGGCTGCGCGATGCGCTGGACCCGCGCGAACACTGACCATCGGAGACCACATGTCAGACTTTACCACCCGCCCCGAAATTCGCGGCACATTCGGCGTCGTAACCTCGACACATTGGCTGGCCTCGTCGGTCGGTTTTGGCGTCCTTGAAAAGGGCGGCAATGCGTTCGATGCCGCCGTGGCGACCGCATTCGTGCTGCAAATTGTCGAACCGCACCTGAATGGTCCGGCCGGTGACATGCCAGCAATCATTCACTCTGCCGAAACTGGCGATACCAAAGTCCTCTGCGCGCAGGCCGTGGCACCCGCTGCCGCCACGATTGACCACTTTACCGACTTGGGCCTGAAACTGATCCCCGGTTCGGGACTTTTGGCCACGGTCGTGCCGGGTGCATTTGATGGCTGGCTGATGATGCTGCGCGACCATGGAACAATGAGCCTGCGCGAGGTACTACAGCCGGCGATTGATTATGCGCGGGATGGTCATCCGATGCTGCCCCGTGTCGCTGATACCATCGCTGGATTGCAGGACTTCTTTGAAGCCGAATGGCCCTCATCTGCGGCCGTTTGGGCTCCAGACGGCAATGCGCCCGCCGCAAACGCCCTTTTCAAAAACCCCGATCTTGCTGACACGTACGACCGGTTGGCAACGGTTGCCGATGAGGCAGCCGGGGATCGCGCCGCGGCCATTGACGCCGCCCGCGCAGAATGGCGAGAGGGGTTCGTAGCCACCGCGATCTTCGACTATCTTAAGGACGCCAAAGTAATGGATGTGTCCGAGGAAAAGCACAGCGCGGTGCTGGCCCCGTCCGACATGGCCGATTGGCGCGCCAGCTACGAAGAGACCCTGACTCTCGAATATCACGGCTGGACGGTGCACAAGACCCAAGCTTGGAGTCAGGGGCCGGTGTTGCTCCAGACCCTGTCGATCCTGAAAAACTTCGATCTTGGTGCGATGGACCCGAACGGGGCCGAGTTCGTGCATGTGATCGTAGAGGCGATGAAACTCGCCTATGCCGACCGCGAAGCCTATTACGGCGATCCGGATTTCAGCGAAATCCCGATGGATTACCTTCTGTCGGACGAATACGGTGCCGAGCGGGCAAAGCTGATCGACGATACAGCATCTCTGGAACAGCGACCGGGTCGGGTACCGGGGTTTGAGCATCTGGCCGACGCCTATCTCGACCGCGCGACCCGCGGTTTTGGTGTTGAAGGCGTTGCCGCGCAGGAACCCACGATGGCGCATCTGACGGAAAAGCGCGGCGACACCGTGCATCTGGATGTGATCGACCGCTGGGGCAACATGGTGGCGGCGACGCCATCGGGCGGATGGCTGCAAAGCAGCCCGGTTATTCCGGGCCTCGGCTTTCCTCTCAACTCGCGGGCGCAAATGTTCTGGTTGATCGACGGGGTGCCGACCTCTCTTGGCCCAAAACGCCGCCCCCGCACGACTCTGACACCATCCTTTGCCGAAAAAGATGGGGCGCGGCTGGTCTTTGGCACCCCCGGTGGCGACCAACAAGACCAATGGCAACTGATCTGGTTCCTGCGCCTTGTGCATCATGGGCTGGGTCTACAAGAAGGTATGGACGCGCCTCTGTTTCACACCATGCATTTCCAAGGCAGCTTCTTCCCGCGCGAGGTCAAGGCGGGCGAAATGATGCTGGAGCCTGCCTTTGGCGATGCGGTGATCGACGAATTGCGCAAACGCGGCCATCTCGTCACCGTATCCGACCCTTGGGCGGTCGGGCGAC
Organism: Sedimentitalea sp.; assembly: GCF_039973035.1. Taxonomy (NCBI): domain Bacteria; kingdom Pseudomonadati; phylum Pseudomonadota; class Alphaproteobacteria; order Rhodobacterales; family Paracoccaceae; genus Sedimentitalea; species Sedimentitalea sp. The sequence goes on along the minus strand of NZ_JBDWLR010000029.1, from coordinate 125,370 downwards.
TTACGGCTGCCATGCGCGAGGCAGATGGTATGTTGCGGGCCGCTGCCACGCCGCGCCTGATGCAAGCCTACGCGGTGGGACGATGACCTTTTCCATTGTCGCCCGCGACGCGGAAACTGGCGATCTCGGTATAGCCGTTGCCAGCCGGTTCTTCGCCTGCGGTGCGGTGGTCCCCTATATTGGCCGCCGCTCTGCGATCGCCAGCCAGGCTTTTTGCAACCCGATCTGGGGCACCGAGGGGCGTATCCGTCTTGACGCGGGCGAACCGGCAGAATCGGTGCTGTCAGATTTGGTCGAGCGTGATGCCGCCGAAAGCCTGCGCCAATGCCATATGGTTGACGAGAATGGCAATTTTGCTACCCATACCGGTGCCGAATGTACCGATTGGGCCGGGCACATGACTGGTGAGGGGTTTTCAGTTGCAGGCAACATGCTGGTCGGCCCCGAGGTGATCGACGCTATGGCGCAAACTTTCCGAACCCAAGTGGACCTGCCCTTTGCCGAGCGGTTGTTGGCTGCGATGCAGGCGGGTGAAGCCGCCGGTGGAGACAAACGCGGGCGGCAGGCGGCGGCGCTCGTCATACACCGTGGCGAGGCGCATCCCTGGCTTGACCTGAGAGTCGATGATCACGAGGAACCTCTGGACGAGCTGGAACGGCTCTTTGCAGTTGCACAGGAACGCTACCTCGCCTTTGCCGACGCGATGGCAACCTCCGATGATTTTTCGGGCCTGACCGACCGCAAGATGCTGGACGACCAGATCGAAAAACAGCAAGAGCGTCTGCGAAATGAGGGCCAGCCAAGCCGCTCGCGCGCAACAGACCGCTGAAGACAGGAGACCTTGGCTCGGATGCAGACCGACACCGCCAAACAGGCCCGTGACCGAATTCTCGGCCTGCTGGACACCGGAGAATTGGGAGAGACTGGCCGCCTTCCCAGCGAGCGTGCCCTGTCCGAACAATTCCGCATCGGGCGACGACAGGTCCGGCGGGCTCTGGCTCAGCTGGAAACCGAAGGCCTGATTTGGCGCAAACGCGGAGCCGGGACCTTTGCCGGGCAGGCCACAGATCCAACCGCCGAACTGGCAGCGCGTATCGCAGGGGAAACCAACGCGATCCAGATGATGGAAGCGCGGCTGTGCATCGAACCGGAACTGGCCGCGCTGTGCGCGAGCCGGATCAGACCCGAAGAGATTGCGCAGTTGCGTGCCATCGCCGAAAGGCTGATGGTCGATTTAGGGGATGCCGACAACGAAATTTGGGACAGTGCCCTGCACCGCGTTATTGCGCAAGCGGCACGAAACAAACCGCTGTTGGTCTCATACACGATGTTGGATGAAATCCGACTGGATGCAGATTGGCTGACAATTCGCGCCCGGGCACGCAGTTCTGAAACGATCGACCGAAGCAGGCGTCAACACGCCACGATAATCGATACCATCTCCGCCGCAGACCCAGACGCGGCTCGCGCAGCGATGAAGGACCACCTGAATTCGCATTTCACTGCCTTAAGAGAGGCCGGAACGGCATCGTAGGGTTGGTGCAGGGTCTGCATTGACGTGGGGCGGAGCCGGATGAGATGTGTCGGGCTGTTGTCTATGCAACCATGTCGGTGACGCAATCGTTACAGTGATCGAAGGCGGCTGTTCCTGTCTAGCGATATGTTAAAGCGGTCAGCTTGTGGCGACAGGGACGGAGTAAGCTTGAAGTCTCGTCCTGAGTGGAGAGAATTTTCTGCACTTGACGAGCAGATTTGAACCGACCCTGTATCTTTTCTCGTTCCGGGCAGGTCTGTGTGATTCTTCGAGACGATGTTTCAATTCTCTGGAGTGTCATCACGTGGACAAGCAACTTGCCTGCAAGTTCAGTCGCGGTAACGTCTTCTTCCGATCGGCTGCGGCCAAGCCTTTGACCCAGAATTCAAGATGGTCACGGAGAACGTGTAATCGAAAAACATTTCGATGGAACTCTTCGGCTGGCGCATTGTTGTGTCATTGATGTTCACACGAACCGAAAGGATTTAGAAATGACGATGCAATCCCTTGAAGATGTGTACCATGATCAACTGCAGGACCTGTGGAGCGCCAACAAACAATCGCTCGAAATCGTCACTGAACTGGGACGCGCAGCGCAGAACGAGAGTCTGTCTAAGGCTTTGATTGCCGGAGCCAACGGTATTCAGGACGGGATGGATAAGATTGCTGAAATCTGCCAACAGCACGCTATCGATCCTAACGGCGAGCACTGTAAGGGCATGGAGGGTTTGGTGAAGGAAGCCAAGGCTCATGCACTGAATGAAACATTCGGCGACGATGATACCCGCGATGCGATGATCATCACGCAATATCAGCGCATGGTGCACTACGGCTTGGCCGGTTACGGCTGCCTTGTGGCGTTTGCCAACCGGTTGGGTCACGATGGCGATGGCGCCATTCTGCAAGAGTGTCTCGACGGCACCTACGATGGCGACCGCTCGATGACGGATATCGCGGCCGATGGTATCAACGCAGCCGCAGCATAAACTCGATTTACACAATTCGTCGAGCCGCCGCTTAGACAGCGGCGGCTCCTACACTAAGGCCCGCCCGCCCGTTCCCAATGTGTAGATAAGCGGAAACCGGGATTAAGCAGACCGCTGAGCGATCACAAGCGGATTGAAGCGATGGGGGCGATTGAGCGGTGAGACTTTCGGTCTGGTCATGCTGCCCCATCTCAAATTACCGCAGCACTTAAACTAGTTCCAGCGCCACTACCCGGTCGGTCGGCGACTCCGTCAGGCGTTTCGGCTTTGCACTTTTGTATTGATGTAGTTTCAAAAGTAACATACTTCGTTTGAGCAATGCTTCGCGGAGGACGAGAACATGCCAACGAACGTGGCCTTGACAGGACTTGCCAATGACTTGGCCAAACGAGAGGCGGATGGCCGCCCGGTACGAATTGGCCTGCTCGGAGCAGGAGAAATGGGAACCGACATCGTCACCCGCGTCGCGCACATGCGTGGGGTAGAGGTGGGCGCAATCTGCGAGCTCAACCTTCCCGCTGCGAAAACAGCCGTCGACATCGCCCACCGTGAAACCGGTCATAGCAGGATGGTCGCCAGCGCAGACGCGCTCGGCAAGGCTATGGACGATGGCAAGACAGCGATCACCGATGATGTCTCGTTCTTGCTGGAGTCCGGTCAGATTGACGTCGTCGTCGATGCGACGGGCATTCCCGCGGTGGGGGCCGAAATTGGCCTTTCGGCGATGGAACATGGCAAGCATCTCGTGATGATGAACGTCGAGGCCGATGTTACGATTGGTGCCTATCTGCGTGCCGAGGCCGAGCGTCTTGGCGTAGTCTACTCGCTAGGGGCGGGTGACGAACCTTCTTCCTGCATGGAGCTGATCGAGTTTGTCAGCGCTATGGGCCACCGCATCGTTTCGGCCGGCAAAGGCAAGAACAACCCCCTGAACATCGACGCAACGCCCGCCGAGTATGAAGCGGAGGCCGTACGGCGACACATGAACCCACGTATGCTCGTTGAGTTCGTCGATGGGTCCAAGACCATGGTCGAAATGGCCGCCATTGCAAATGCCACCGGATTAATCCCCGACAAGCCCGGCATGCATGGTCCCGCCTGCTCGCGCGAAGACCTGTCCAAGGTGCTTGTGCCAGAAAAAGATGGCGGCGTTCTCAGTTCTGGCGACGGGCGTGTGGACTTTACCGTCGGCAAGGGCGTCGCCCCCGGTGTCTTTGTCGTGGCAGAGATGGATCATCCCCGCATCCGTGAGCGGATGGAAGACTTGAAAATGGGCGAAGGCCCCTATTTTACGTTCTTCCGTCCGTTCCACCTAACGTCTTTGGAAGTGCCGCTCACCTGCGCGCGCGCAGTGCTCTATGGTAAGGCAGACATGGTGCCGATGCCAAGACCGGTCGCCGAGGTCTGTGCCGTGGCCAAAAAGGACATGCAGCCGGGGGAGCTTCTCGATCAGATCGGCGAATATAGCTATCGTGCCTGGATCATGACCACAGGCGAAGCCGATCAGTGCCGTGCCATCCCATGCGGAATGCTCGAAGGCAGTAAGGTTACTGCGCCAATTCGCAAAGGTGATCTGATTACCTACAACAACGCCGCCCTGCCCGAGGGCAGCCGGATCGCCGCATTGCGTGCCCGTCAGGACGCAATGCTGGCCAAGGCCTGAGGTTCCCCATGACAGACGCCGACAACAGGCCCTTCGCTTTACGCAAGTATGACGCAGAAGAGCTCAAGACCGCCCTCTACAAGATGCACCTCATTCGGCTGTTTGAGGAAGGTGCAGAGGTTAGCTATACCCGCGGCCTAATTCACGGCACGATGCACCTTTCGATCGGGCAAGAAGCCTCTGCCGTCGCAACGTGTATGCCCTTGAACGACAGCGATTACATCACCTCCACCCATCGGGGTCATGGCCACTGCATCGGCAAGGGCGCCGATGTAAAGCGGATGTTTGCAGAGTTCTTTGGCAAGGAAGATGGCTATTGCCACGGGCGTGGAGGCTCGATGCATATCGCCGACGTTTCCAAGGGCAACCTTGGGGCTAACGGAATCGTCGGTGGCGGCCTGCCAATTGCCACCGGAGCGGCCCTGACGGCCAAACGACTTAAGACCGGAGCTGTTGCCGTCTGCTTCTTTGGCGATGGTGCAAACAATGAGGGCGCGTTTCACGAGTCTCTCAATATGGCGTCGATCTGGAAACTCCCCGTTGTCTACGTCTGCGAAAACAACCGCTACGGCATGTCCACATCGACCGAGCGGTCGACCTCTGTGCCGAACGTCTCAGACCGTGCCGCCGCCTATTCGATGCCGGGTATCACTGTTGACGGAAACGATTTTTCTGCAGTGGCCGAGGCCATTGACACCGCTGTCCAACGTGCGCGTACCGGTGATGGGCCGAGCCTTGTTGAGAACCTCACCTACCGCTGGCGCGGTCACTCCAAGTCAGACCGAAATCGTTATCGGACCAAGGACGAGATCCAAAGCTGGATTGAAAAGGACCCGATCAAGCGCTTCCGTTCGCTGCTAACGGAACATGGGGTTATTACCGACAGCGAAGCCGACGCCATCGCAGAGGCGGCCCATCAAGAAGTTCAGGATGGGATTGCTTTTGCGCAAGCAAGCCCGGCGCCCTCCACCAGTGAGGTGACGCGGTATGTTTATGGGGAGGCAAAGGCATGAACGCGCAGACACCGGAACAAACCACCCGAGAGATGAGCTATGCCGAAGCGCTGCGAGATGCGATGGGAATTGCACTGGAACGCGACGAGCGGGTGATCCTCATGGGCGAGGATATTGGCGTTTACGGTGGTGCCTTTCAGGTGACAGGCGATCTCGTACACCGCTTTGGGGAAGATCGGGTGATGGACACGCCAATCTCGGAACTTGGCGGGGCCGGCGTTGTGGTCGGCGCTGCGTTGACCGGTTTGCGCCCGATTTTCGAGTTTCAATTCTCGGACTTCGCCATGCTGGCAATGGAACAGATCGCCAATCAGGCGGCCAAACTGCGTTACATGCTGGGCGGCGAAGCCTCAGTTCCTTTGGTTATCCGCATGCCTGCGGGTTCCGGTACCGGCGCGGCCGCCCAGCACAGCCAGAGCCTTGAGGCCTGGTTTGGGCATGTTCCTGGTCTAAAGGTCGTTCAACCAACGACGCCCGCGGATGCGAAGGGCATGTTGCTGGCTGCTGTCGAAGACCCAGACCCGGTGATCATCTTTGAACACAAGCTGCTCTACAAGATGAAGGCGCAGGTGCCCGAGGGCTACTATACGGTGCCGCTCGACAAGGCTGCTGTGCGCCGGACGGGTAAAGACGTGACCATCGTGGCCTCTGGCGGCATGGTCCATCGTTCGTTGGAAGCGGCTGAGGCGGCCGCTGCGCAAGGGTATTCTGCCGAGGTCATCGATCTTCGTTCAATCCGCCCGATCGACCGCGAGACTATCTTGTCCAGCGTGCGCAAGACCGGGCGGCTGATCTGCGTCTACGAAGGCGTGCGAACAATGGGCGTCGGCGCCGAGATTTCGGCAATGGTGGCCGAGTCCGATGCTTTTGATTTCCTTGATGCACCGATCCTCCGGCTCGGAGGAGCAGAAGCGCCGATCCCCTACAACCCAGATCTAGAGCGTGCTGCGGTTCCCCAGGCCGCCGATGTCGAGCTTGCGATCGGGCGCCTGATTCGACGCGAGGTTTAAACCGTGGCAACAGAAGTCATTATGCCAAAGGTCGACATGGATATGGAGACCGGCAAGATCTCTGCTTGGCATGTGGCCGAAGGAGAGGCAGTCGCGAAAGGCGCTGCGTTGTTTGATATCGAAACAGACAAGGCCGCGATGGAGGTGGAAGCCCCGGCGACAGGTACGTTGCGCCATGTCATTGCCAAGATTGATGATGTTATCGCAGTCGGCCGCCCCTTGGGATGGATTTACGCAGAGGGCGAAGAGGTTCCGGAAGAGCCGCCCGTCACTGTGCAAGCCAAGGCTCCTACCGCGTCCCCGCCGCAAAACCCGACCGCGCCCGCAGGCAATCCCGCGCCCCTTTCGGAGACGGTAGCGGATATCAAGACAACAGACACAATCCGCGCCACGCCAGCGGCCCGTAAACTGGCGCGCGAGCAACGTCTGGATCTCTCCACAGTTACGGGAACCGGCCCTCGTAGCCGTATCCAACGGGACGACATCGAGGGACATAATGCCACGTTAACGCAGCAACCCTCTGCAGGATGGCAGCCAGAGGCAGGTCCGCTTGCCGTGAGCCGTACAGGAACTGGAACGGATGCGCCGGTTGTACTGATCCACGGCTTTTCGGGGGACGCAATGGGATGGCGTCCGCTTGAGCAGGCGCTGCTTGGTGCCGGGCGGGAATTCATTCGCATTGAATTGCCAAGCCACGGAAAATCCCCCCGGCGGCACGTCAGCGATTTTGCGAAGCTCGCTCGCATGGTGGTTCAGGCATTCGACGACCTTGGCCATGAAAGCGCCCATGTCGTAGGTCACTCACTTGGCGGCGCGGTGGCGAGTGCGCTGACCGACATTCGCTCACGCCGGGTCGCCACGCTTGGACTTATCGCCCCGGCAGGGTTGGGCGCCGAAATCGAGGGCGATGTTCTCCTCGGGCTCGCGCGCGCCACGCGTACTGCGAGCCTTGCCCCATGGCTCAAGCGCCTTGCGGCCACTGACGACGCGATCAGCGAAGACTTTGCACGGGCCGCGATGAATGCGCGCTCAGATCCCGAACTCCGCGCCGCTCAACTCGATCTGGCGAATATACTCTTTCCAGATGGAACCCAATCTTTCGATATCCGCCCCGCCCTTTCACGGATCGAAGTACCGGTGTCTGTAATATGGGGTCGGGCAGACCGCATCTTACCCTGGCGCCAGGCGCTTCAACTGCCAGGTCACGCCGCGTTGCATCTTCTGCCGGATGTCGGGCATATTCCGCATATCGAACAACCAGAGACGGTTGCAAAACTGCTGATCCGGCTGTTCAAGCAGGCGGAGAACTGAAGGAGGCAGACGACCCCATGAGCGCTTCTCCCCGCAACGGAGCTTCTTCTCCTTCTGTCGCAGCGCCGGCCGCCGGGCGCAGTGCAAACAGCGAACGGCTGCGCGCTCGTGCTGTGTGGCTCTACTATGCTGAAGGGATGAAGCAGAATGAAATCGCCGAAGCCCTCGGGACCACGCGCGTTACGATCGTCCGACTGCTGGCAGATGCAAGGCGGCGCAACGAGGTCCGCATAACGATCTCATCCTCGATGGCCGAGCTGGCCGGGCTAGAGGTTGAGATCTCAAGACGCTACGGAATCGAAGACGTCATCATCTGTCCCTCAAGCGACGTCGTATCCGACCCGACGCAGTCCATCGCCGCATCCGCAGGTGCCTACTTGGGTGGCTTGATGCAACCCGGAATGTCTGTTGGTGTTGGTTGGGGAAAAACGCTTCACTCGATGTTGCAGTTCATTGAGAGCCAGACGCTCAGTGATCTGAGTGTAGTATCACTGCTCGGCGGGTTCTCTCATGTTCGGCATTTCAATCCAGCCGATTTTGCATGGCGGTTCGCCGAATTGTTTCAGGGCGAGGGTTATCTGGTCCCTGCCCCGGCCCTCGTCGACAGCCCCGAGACCAAACGCGCACTGATCGAGAGCTGTGGGATTGGTGAAGTTTTTGACAAAGCTCGCAATCTCGACATGGTTCTGCTGTCGGTGGGCGGGATTGCTAAGGGCTCGACCTCTTTTCAAACGGGCTATTTGTCGGATGCCGAGCGGAAGGACCTTAAAGCTGCGGGAGCCGTTGGAGACCTACTGTACAATTTTATCGACGCAGAAGGGCGATTGGTTGATCATTCGGTGAACGAACGAACCATCTCGGTCAGCCTCGAACAGCTCGCAAATGCGAAGGCACGGATCCTCGTTTCTGGCGGTCCCGAAAAGGTAGATGTTCTCCATGGTGCAATCGCTGCAATTCGTCCGTCCGCGCTCGTGACCGATGACGCGAGCGCCAAAGCCCTTCTAGCGATGTAAAGTCATCGCACCGCGCCCGTCAAAGGCGATACAAAGCTTGACCGACACTTCGATTGGGAACATTAGTATATCAGCTAAACGATTGTTCAGCGGCTTCTAGAACAGCAAGCAAGAGAGAGTTCGATGACGTCGGGAATTTTGCCTATCAAGGACCTTCTGCGTGGGCTGCGCACTGGCATGACGGCCGGGCGCGTTGCGATTGAACCTCTGAGCCGAGATTTCCCCAGTCCTTTGCGTGACGTGGTGGACGGCCTTGATGTGATTGCAACAAGGCTCGAGGCGACGACATCCCGCCTGGCACACAGCATTCTTGATGACGGGGCAACGTCGCAGAAGGGACATGGCTGGACCCTCCAGACTTTGGCAAATCATCCGCACGGGGCGACGGTTTTTGCCCAATTGGCCTATGGTGCCCTCGGTGCTGCCTACATGCGATTTGCGGACCAACCTGCGCTTGTAAGCGAAACCCTTGCAGCGCAGGCCTTTAAGTCGGCAATGGACGCAACGTCCATGGATCGAAGTGAATTGCCTGCCGAACTTCTTCTCCAACTCAAGAGCGCCGAAGTTATTCGTTCCGCGCCCTTCACGCTGCCCTCCGCCCAAAAAGACCATTCCGCCATATTGGCCTACACAGCATTTGTAATCTTGCTGTGCGCGGAACGCGATTCCGAGAGCGAAGACACTGATCTTTTGGATCTATGTTGTGACACCGCACCGCTGATCGCGCGAAAATTCTGTTTTCAACCCGACGAACGTTCTGCCTTGCGCACCGCTATCGCGGATTGCGCCCGGTTGATCTGAGAGGTTTCTGTCATGACGCTTCCTGCCCCTACACTCCTACTCACGCCAGATACGCAGGTACGACGCGCAGTCCGTCGTTTGCGCTGGTTCCGCCGCGCCTTCCTCGAACAGGTGGCTGTTGTGTCCGAGGACTGCGGCATTCCATTTGATGTGGATACCATTCGCCTCGCGGATGCCTTCCTTCAATGGAGCGCCGCATTTGAACGCAAAAAACCGACGTCGCGACATGACAAACGTCGCTATGTCGAGCATGTTTCGGGACTGATGTTGGACCAGTTGCTACGTAAGGCTCCGCTTTCAGCACGGCCTAACCACAACGCTCGACCTAGCAAAAGCCCCAGCCATTTCTGGCCTGAAGGATACGCCTGCGTCGTCTTCTGCCTGAACGTACGCGCAGCCGTTCTCGCTCAAGATTTTGGTGAGACGGTCGAAGATGCGCCTCAGATGGAAAACCTTCGCGACTGGATGAGCTTTCGCGAGAACGTGGTCGAAAAGCCAGAAAGCGCAATTAGCTTTCTTCAGCACTTTGCAGGGCTCAAGCCAGACTGGCAATTCCCCGACCTGTTTCACCCTTCACCCCGCCAATCTCCGCCACAGCTTACCTTGGTGCGCTCACCGGACCGGACGGCTCGGCAAGAGCTACCCTCTGATCTCTCGCTGATCGTTTTCGATTTAGACTCAATTACCAACAGTCGGGCACTCGTGGCTCAGGCCCTGACCCAGGTCCTCGGCCGCTACGGCTATGCGCTGTCAGACGAGTTGATCGACCAGCCGCTTGCCGCCGCAATGACCCATGTGGCTCTCCGGAGTGGAAAGCTTTGCCCAAGCGGATTCACCGAACACTTCCGCAGCACGCTCTCGGAGATTTTCGCGGCCCGGCTTCAGCTCTCACCGCCAGTTCGCGGAATCTTTGACGAGCTTTCCGCCAAAAAGATAAAGGTCAGAATTGCACTTAATGATGCCAAGACATCCGTGCCTGACCTTCTGAACGTGCTCAATCTCGAAGACCTCGCTGAGTTGTATGAGGCGGCCGACCTTGCGCAGGTTGCCACGCCCAGCGAAACATCAGTCTGGGTGAGTGCAGATGGCTCTCGGCTGCAGGCAGCGCATCGCTGTGGTTTCCAAACTCTGGGGATTGCGGACCGCACGGGGTGCGAACCTAGGCATTCAGGTCAAAACATTACATCCATGACAGAATTTCCCTCCCTGCGCGATTGATCCTCGACGCTTACCGTTTTCTTCCAGCCAGCGCATCCCGATGTTTGAACGTGCTAATCCTAGCAATTGGGCACGTTAAAATTCGCGTTGAAACACGTCATTCCGTGAGTGTTCATTTGTAATTTCTGTATTACTTATGTATATATTCGTTGAATTTACTCGGATGGCACAACGCCCTTCTTAGTTTGATGATTGACGATCCAAGCACCCGCCAAAAGCGGCGGAAAGGCGACGTATGACAAGTTCAGTATTCTTTCTGCATATGGCTGGCGCCATTGCCATGCTCTTATGGGCAACACGGCTGGTGAGAACCGGCGTCGAGCGCGCCTACGGGCGCCAGATGCGAAGCAGCTTGCGCAGGCGCGTCGGCCATCCGTTCGCCGCCATGCTGTTCGGAATTGTCATGGCGATTGGACTACAAAGCTCGACCGCTGTGACCCTTTTGATCAGTTCATTCACAGGCATGGGCCTGGTGTCAGGCACGGCCGGTGTTATCATTGTGCGTGGCGGTGAACTGGGCTCTGCAATCGTTGCGAAGATCCTGAACTATGACCTGACATTGCTGATTCCGGTATTGATATTGATCGGAACCGGGATGTACCTGAGAACTGACAGGCGCCCTTGGCATGAGTTGGGGCGCAGCCTGATCGGTATCGCGATGATCCTGATCTCCCTCGAAATGCTGAGCACCGCCGCAGGGCCTCTGCGCGAGAGCCAGTCATTGCCAGCCATACTGAATTTTCTCAGCGATGATCTCATCTCCTCTTTCTTGATTGCGGCGGTCGTCACCTACCTGCTGCACTCCAGTGTGGCGGCGATATTGCTTCTGGCCGCGCTCGCCTCTCAAGGATTGTTGCCAGGAGAGTTGGGTGCGGTCATGGTCCTTGGTGTGAACCTTGGGTCTTCACTTATCGCGCCGATACTCACTCGCAGCGCAGGCCCAGCATATCGTGCGGTCCCGCTGGCCAACCTGCTCATGAGAGGGCTCGGCTCGGTGCTCTTGCTCGCAGCGATTGGATTAATCCGGCCAGATGTCGAGTTTCTGGGAGCTTCACCAGATCAACAAATTATCAACGGACATATCGCTTTTAATTTGCTCATCTTGCTCGTTGGCCTCCCGTTCTCGGGGCTAACGTGGCGCATCTCGCGCCGTTTGGCAGACCTCAGTCCAGGACAACCACCAGCCAGCATCCCGCAAGAAATCAGTGCGCTCGATCCAGAAGCTTTGGACCGGCCTGAACAGGCGCTTGCAAATGCCACGCGCGAAGCGGTGCGTATGTGCGAAACCATCGACAGCATGCTCAGCCGCATCATGGATATCTATGAAGACCCAACGAACGAGGCCATTGACGAGCTTACTCAACAAGATGATCGCGTCGACAAACGCCAGAACGCAATTAAACTCTACCTCGCTCAGATCACCGAAAAGGCAATGACCGTAGAACAAGCACATCAATGCCAGAACCTATTGGAAGTGTGCATCAAGCTCGAACAGGCAGGCGATGTGATCGTGCGAAATCTCATTCCGCACGTGCAAAAGAAATTGGAACGACAGGTCGAGTTTACGGAAGAAGGCTGGAGCGAACTGCTCGACTTCCACAATGCCGTCATGCGCAACGCACGACTTTCTTTCAATCTTTTGATCAATGGGGACGCAGAAACCGCGCACCGTGTGATCGCAGCCAAGGATCGTCTGCGCGAACTTGAGCGGGAGACGCGCCAGCGCCATTTCAATCGTCTGCGCCAACAAACCGAAGAAAGTATCGAAACCAGTTCAATCCACCTTGATACCGTGCGTGATCTCAAACAGATCAACGGTCTGCTCGCGGCCATCGCCTATCCGGTGTTGGAAGAGGAAGGGTTGTTGCGGGGAAGCCGACTGATCAAGCCCGCCAAGAAACCAAAATCAGCCTGATATAGAAAAAGGGCTGGTCATACAGACCAGCCCACAACCAGCGTGTATATTCGCTCGCTGACGTCAGGCCAGCGCGTCAAGAAACTCTATTGGTAACGGCGACTCTCCTGCCCATTTGAGACGGTTGATCGCTGCAAACCCCTCCGCCATCAAAGCGTTCTCATCACCCGGTGTCGAAGTGTCTCGCCGACCGCGTGGCACCATAATTTCTGTCACGTCTCCGTCTTCCTTGAGCACCTCGCAGCAGACACCGACTTTGTCGCGGCCAATACGCGCTGCTCGTAGTGGTGCAGGCAATTTGGATGGCAGATTGATCGACAGCCACGTACCCTCGGCAACCCAATCGGCACGCCGCGTCCAAAGCTCTTGGATAAGCTTGGCCAGATGCTCCGCATCACTTTCGGCAACTTCCGCTTTTTTCACTCGGGAGAATCCAATGGCAGGGATGCCCCAGAAGGTCGCCTCGCGCGCTACGCCGAGGGTCCCGGAATAGGCGATATCCTCGCCCACGTTGCGCCCATCATTGACGCCCGACAGTACCAGTTCCGGGCATTTGTCATCCTTAAACAACCAGGTCATTGCCGTGAGCACACAATCGGCGGGCGTGCCCGAGCAGGAATATCGCCGCTCTGCCGTACGAACCATGGTGAGAGGGCGTGCAATGGTCAGCGAATTGCCAGCCGCGGTGCGTTTGGCTGAAGGCGCCACCACCCAGACATCATCACTCAGGCTGAGCGCCGCCTTCTCAAGAAGCGCCAGTCCGGGGGCATCGATACCGTCGTCATTTGCAATCAAGATTCTCATGGGGTGTCCTGTCAAATTTCTGTACTGTCGCCGGTCGCGGCAATTGTAACCATGGCGGGTAGAGCGTGTTGTATCTCTTCAAGTGCCTTGGCTTCACAGGAATGTCCCATCAATCGCGGTCGGCCCGCGTTTTCCCAGAGCACTCTGTTCTGCGGCAAGGTCGGATGGGTCGGCAGACGGAACCAATCAGCATTGCCCAGTTCGCGCATCCTGTGGCCCGGCGAACCTTCGGGGAGATGTCCGGAAAGAAGCACGGGATGTCCGCTCTGCTCAGCCATTTCGAGGGCCAATGCCGCAGGGCCAGCCGAACCCATCCCGTCATGAACAAGGAGAGGACAATTTGGCAATGGGTCGCCTGGTTTCCAACGGTGCGTGGTTTCGAGCCGCTCCGCGAGCCGTTCCGCGACGCCTGGCTTGAGCAGTTTGGGAACTGAAATTTGCTCTCTTAGCGGTTCGTACATCAAATCAGCGATGGCCAACGGGCCCGACAGGATCGCCAATAGTTCCAACGAGCGCCCTGAAAGAGGCGTGGGTAATACGCTACCCTTTGGCCGTTCTGCGACCCATGCGACAATCCGCTCGGCCCTCACAGAAGCAGGAGTGCGATCATCTCCATAAGAGCAATCAAGCAGCATCATGTCGCCTTCGGGCATCGGGGTCATTGGAAAGACAGCGCTTTCCGGAACCACGTCTCCGCAGTACAATGTCCGCTTGCCTCCGCTTTGCACGGCGAACCAAACGCCACCAGCAACGTGACCGGTATGGCCGGTCATGATCCTTTGACTGGCGAATGAGATCTCATCGCCGGGCTCGAACACCTCGATCGCTGCCTTTGAGACCGGGTATGTAGCTAGGTCGAAAACATGGGCATATTGATCAAGCGTCGCTGACATCTCGGACTGTGTTGTAGGCGTCATGAAAACCGGACCGGCAAACCCCTGCCCGATCAGCCAACACAGCGCACCGATGTGGTCCTCATGGGCATGGGTAATAAAGAGCGCGTCGATCTCGCTGGCCGGGTGTGCGAGCAGAGGATGATAATCCTCTGGCGGTGCGCCAACCTTGATCCCAGCATCCAACATCACGCGACTTTCGCCGTCATCGATAAGGACGCTCGTTCGGCCCTTCTCTCCAAAGCCTCCTTGTAAGTGTAGTCTTTGCATCAGACGGCACTTTGCGCAGGGATCAACCAACCACCGGTGATTTGAATTCGGGCACGGTCTCCGGTTGTGAACGGCTGAGGATCAGGTTGATCGAATTGGATAGAGGTTTCGGCCTCTGCATCCGGCACGAATTCAATCCGGGCGGCGCCGCCCTGATAGACGACCCGCTTGATGCAGCCGTCGATACCGGCGCTGTCAGGCTCGGCAATCCGGACATGCTCTGCACGACAACAAACCTTGGCCCCGTCACGCGGTCCATCCCCAGCCGAACAGCTCAACCGGATCGGCTGGCCAAGCAGCGTCGCGTCGCAGTGTCCGTCAACCTCTGCACTTGTCACGGTGACTCCCATTACCATGCCTTGGGAAATGAAGGAGGCGACCATTTCAGTTGCTGGACGATGGTAGATCGTTTCCGGCGTATCCAATTGCATCAGCTTGCCGTGATCCATAACGGCGATACGGTCAGCAAGCGCCATGGCTTCGGCCTGATCGTGCGTGATGTAGACAATCGTGGTGCCCGTGCGTTCATGGAAGGCAGCAAATTCGTCCTCCATGGAGGCACGCAAATGCACATCGAGGTTCGCGAGCGGTTCATCGAACAGAACGAGCTTAGGTTCGGCCACCAGACAGCGCGCGAGTGCAACACGCTGACGTTGCCCACCTGACAGATTGGCCGGGGCACGGTCGCCCATGCCATCCAGATTGACCAATGCCAGCGCTTCATCAACTCTGCGCTTGGCTTCTGTTGCCTCGACCTTCGCAACCCGAAGCGAATATCCGATATTCTCCGCTACGGTCATATGGGGCCAGAGCGCGTAGTTCTGGAACACGATCCCGATGCGCCGTTCATTCGGCGGAACTTCTTTACCGGACTGGGACACGATTTGACCAGCGATGTCGATTTCGCCGCCGCTTACGTGTTCAAACCCGGCAATCATCCGCAGGAGCGTGGTCTTGCCACACCCGGAGGGGCCCAGCACAGCCAGGAACTCTCCAGAGTTTACTGTAATTGACACATCTTTCAGTGCCTCGAATTGGCCAAAGGTCTTTGACAGATTTCGAATGGTTAGTCCCGCCATGGCAGCACTCCGTCTGGAAGTTTATGTGCGAAGGTGTTCACACCCAGCATGATGAGGAAGGTCACGGCAACGATCACCGCGGAGAGAGCGGAGGCATATTTTGAATCGCCGCCTTGCTCGAACGAGAAGATCACGACACCGATGGTTTCAGAGCCCGAGGACCACAGCAGCGCAGAGACGGTCAGTTCGCTCAGTGCCGTCATGAAGATCAACAACCCGCCGGCCATCGCCGCCGGTGCCACCAATGGGAAGATGATGGTGCGCAACCGCATGAAAAGGCTTGCCCCGGCGATTTCCGCCGCTTCTTCCAAGGTGCGATCGAGTTGGGCGTATCCATTCACGGTAGGGCGAATTGCCAACACAAGGAATCGCGCCAGATAGGCAAACAGGATGATCCAAACCGTGTTGTAGATTTGGATTCCCAGAACCGGGATTGGTTTCAGGAAGAGCAAGAGCGAAGCAATCGCCAACACCACGCCCGGCAAGGCATAGGGTAACTCAATTGCAAAGTTCAGCCACCTTATCCACTTTTGCTTGCCCCATGCGATCAGGTAGCCAACCGGCACGGCCACAAAGACCGCAAAAACAGCTGCTGTGACTGACAGCATGAGGCTGTTGACGAACGCCCTTCTTGCGGCGGTGTGCTCAAACAAGATGAAATGGTAGTTCTCGAGCGTCACGGTATCCGCGCTCAGGACGACACCGTAGCCGCGCACCAGTGAAGTAAGGATCAGTCCGCACATCGGCAGAACCAAGATCACGGCAATCAGCATCCACATCGCCGCTTCCATCGGAAGCCGCCAAATGCCTAGATTGTAGCGCTCGATCGGAAGCGATGTGGTGGTGATGCGGAAGTCGCGGCGACGGCTGATATAGTCCTGAAGCACGATGCCTGCCATGGCCAGCACACCAATGAGCGCCGAAAGATAGGCCACCTCTGACAGCACAGCCGGACCCCCGCCTGCGAGACGCTGGAAGATCAGTGTCGGTAGGACCAAGTAGTTGGCCGGGATACCGAGAAAAGCGGGGATACCAAAATTGCCGACACAGGACACGAACGTCAGCGCAGCCGCACCAACGATTGACGGGGTCATCAGCGGCAAAACAACAGTGCCGATGACGCGAAAGGGCCCTGCTCCGCCCGCTTGCGCAGCCTCGACCAACTCCCGCGGGAGCTTTCGCAGACCTGCGCGCAGAATGAGGAAAACCAGCGGCGCATATTGTATCCCAAGAAGCGCGATGATGCCTCCGGGGGAATACAGCGGATTGGGGGTCCCCAGTGGCGGGGCCAGCCCGAAAGCGTTGAGAAAGGCGCTGGACGGTCCGAAAAGTTGCAGCCAAGCAAGCGCGGTAACCTGCGGCGCAATCATCAATGGTGTGACGAAGAACAGGATCAACGTCTGGGTCATCCGAATATTGGTTGCCGTGACGATGATCGATACGACGCTACCCAACAAGACAGCGACAACCGTGCCGCCAATCCCGACCACAATCGTATTCCACGTCGCACGCCAGACAACCGGGTCGCCAAGACCTGAGCGGATGGCTTCAGTAGAAAACGTTCCGCCAGGCAGAATGACTTCCTGTAAGAGACGGATCATGGGTAGAAGGGAAAATAGCGCGATGATGGCAAAGATCATCGTTGTCAGGGCCATTGACTGGCCCTGACCGCCCCGTGCAGACAGCTGCATTGTTTTGCCTTATCCGCCGAACAGCGTGGAGAAACGCTTTTTGTTATCGTCGATCTTGGTGACGATTTCGCCAACATTGGCATCCATCACCTTGACCTCGACGCCTTCGGGCAACCAATCGGGGCTTCCGACGCTGGCCTTTGCAGGCAGGTAGCCCTGGCTGAGCGCGAGCATCTGGCCTTCATCGGACAGAATAAAATCCACGAACTTCTTGGCACCCTCGACATTGGACGCGGTCGACATGATGGCCACCGGTTCGGTCACGGCTGTCACGCCCTCTTCCGGAAAGACGAACTTGATCGGGGAGCCGTCCTTGATCGCGTTCATCGCGAGAAAGTCGACGAGGATGCCATAGGCGTTCTCACCAGTCGCCACTGATTTCAGTACGGAGCCATTGCCGCGAACCGCCGAGAGGCCATTAGCCTGCATGTCCTCGAAATACTCCCAGCCGAGGTCTTCGCGTTCAGCGAAGGTCGAAAGCAGGAAGGCCGCAGCACCAGAATAGAGCGGGCTCGGCATGACGACGAGGTTCTTGTAGGCTTCGCCAGTTAGATCCGACCAATGCTCGGGTTGTTCGCTTGCGCCGGTATTATAGGCAATCCCGGTAGTGATCAGCTTGCTGCCAAAATAGAACTTCTCGGGGTCAATCGCGTTGGTGTCAAAGCCTTCGGTGTTAGCTTCTGGATAAGCCATCAGGCGATCATCGACCTTGAGGCCCTCCATGCTGACCGCATCAGCAATCAAAAGCACATCAGGTTGCGGGCTGCCAGCAGCAAACTCGGCGGCCAACTTGCTGAGCAAATCGCTGGTGCCTGAGCGGAACACCTCGACTTCGGCGTCGGGGTTCTGCGCCTCGAATGCCGCCACGGTCGCTGCGGCATCGGCATCGGGTTGCGACGTATAGAGAACAAGTTTCTCAGCCAAAGCCGCACTCGAAAAGGCCATCGCGGCAATAACTGTGCTCGCAAGAAGTAGTCGCTTCGTTTTGAAGTCCTCGGTCATTCGGTATTCCTCCCACTGTCGTCGGTAGCACATTGCCACCCCTTTTTGTCCCGTTACTCGGAATGAGACAACCAACTTGAAGCACGAACATTTGATACTAGTCAATTACAAATGATCGATCTGTCCGAAAAATGGCCAAGTTCGCGATGAAGCCTGTAGACTCAGAGCCGCGTACACTAAGACCATGGGGAGGCGTGACAAAGGGGCCAATGACGATGGTATCAAAAATCAAGGACGCGCAAGGCCCTCTGACATCATCTGACATGGATGTAAAAGTTGCGTGGCTGTATCATGTCGAAGGCATGACACAAGAAGCGATCGCAAAAGAGCTGCAAGTCAGCCGTATCAAAATCGTAAGGTCGTTGGCGAGGAGCATAGAGCGGAATGTCGTCGTCACCACAATCAACGCCGCCTCATCAGAACAGATCGCCCTTGAACGACAATTGGAAGACCGCTGGGGGCTCGAAAGTGCCATCGTCGTGCCCACCCCACATGATCCCCGTCATACCGAACGCTATATCG
This sequence comes from Sedimentitalea sp., assembly GCF_039973035.1. Classification (NCBI taxonomy): domain Bacteria; kingdom Pseudomonadati; phylum Pseudomonadota; class Alphaproteobacteria; order Rhodobacterales; family Paracoccaceae; genus Sedimentitalea; species Sedimentitalea sp. Next base: position 106,645 of record NZ_JBDWLR010000029.1, on the reverse strand, counting down.
GCCATGCCGTCGCGAATTTTCTGAATACGAATATGAACGACGGGATGACACTCGCTGTTGGTGGTGGAGCGACACTTCACTCAAGTCTCAGCTTCATGCACCGGCGCGAACTGAAAGATGCGACTGTCGTCGGGCTCGTTGGCTCTCTGCCTCATTCGCAATGGATCAACCCCTCGATTGTTGCCTCCAGCATGGCAACGCGGCTTGGTGTCAACAGCTATCAGATCACCGCACCGGTTCTGGTCGACAGCGCTGATCTTTGCCAGAGACTTTGGGATCAACCGTTACTGCATGAAGTGCGGGTACGTGCAAAAGAGGCTGATCTCGCCTTACTGACGGTTGGTGAGATTGCCGAGACCGCCACCGTGTTCAACTATGGAATCGTTCCTGCGGAAACCGCAGAAGAGCTCCGCGCGCAGCAAGCTGTCGCCAACATATTGTGCTACTTTATTGATGCCAAAGGGAAGCTCGTCGATCATGAAATCAATTCCCGGATCATGGCGCTCACCCCCACTGAAGTCGCGGCGATTCCGCGCGTCGTTCTTGCCGCCGGAGGGCGCCACAAGGTTGAAGCAATATATGCGGCGCTCCGGGCCGTAAAAACCGAAGTTCTTGTGACCGACTCCCAAACTGCAGGTGAGCTGTTACAATAGTACAGATCGAATTGGGCAGTGGCGTAAACCTTCGCATCCCTGTTGCGTCTGGTTTCAGCCTGGCCCAAAGGCGCCCCCCCCGGAAGGCAGTATCAGGACTGAACGTTGATCAGTCTTAAAGGCTTGCATTAGGTGTTTCATCCCAAGGTGTGATCCATTCCCATGAATGGAAGGAAGCCATATGGGACAAGTACGTCATAGGAGCGCTACGTGCTGTTACCCGGCAGTGGTTTGCACAGCAAACTATGGGAGGGCACGCACACTGTCAGAGCTACAATACAACGATCGCAGACCAGTGGCTCTCATGCTACCCTGCGCCATCCAAAACCATCCGCGTCGTTCGTTCGCGCACTTCGAGTGAATATTTGTGAGTTGTTTTGTTCATGATGCTCCATCCTACCCAGCAGGTGGAGTCTTCGGAAAAACCGGCGCAGTTCAGAACCACCATATTAGAAGAGATGAACGCACCGGCAAGCGTAGCAACTGACCAGCCGAATAACTTTCTGACGTCATAGCGGCGATACACCAGAGCGGTGCCTGACCCTGACGATCTGATGGAGAGCTTTGTGACACGGCCTTAACGCTGCGTAACGTGCGATTCAAAGTCAGAAACGCATTGTTGGACACCGACAAAATTGCCTAACGTGACTCACCTAAGCTTTGGGAGGAGCGCGGTGGATTTTCTACAACTCATAATCAGTGGGCTCGCGAACGGGTGTGTCTATGGTTTGATCGCTTTGGGGTTCGTGCTGATCTACAAAGCCACCGAAGCTGTGAACTTCGCCCAAGGTGATTTCATGATGCTTGGCGCATTCGTATGCATCGGCTTTACCAATCACGAATACATGGGGCTGGATTTTTGGCTGGCGGTTCCGTTGTCGATCCTTGTGATGGGAGCCTTTGGCTATCTGTTCAATTGGGGTATCCTGCGCCATATGTTTGGCCAGTCCCAGACGTCGATTGTGATCCTGACGATCGCAGTCGGGTTCATCATCCGCTTCATTGCAGGGTCTTTCTGGAGCCACGAACCAACGTCGCTTGAGACCCCGTTTGCAGGTCGAGAAATCCGTGCAGGCGGCGTGGTGCTAGGCATTGACGAGGTCATGATCGTTGCTGTGACCGCGATTTTGACGCTGCTGTTTTATCTTTTCTTTTCGCGCAGTCGGATTGGTCTGGCGATGCAGGCCGCATCGCAAAACCAGCTTGCGGCCTATTACATGGGTATCCCGGTCAAACGTATCCACAGTCTTGTCTGGGGGTTGTCTGGCATGGTTGCGGCGGTTGCGGGTATTTTGTTTGCGTCCAAGGGGGCCATTGATCCATCTACCGGGCTTTTGGGTATCAAGGCCTTTGCCGCGGCTGCTATTGGCGGCTTCGGGTCGCTTCCCGGGGCGCTTCTCGGCGGTCTGATCATCGGCCTCGTAGAGCCGCTGGCCTCACGCTATGGCCCGCCAGGGGTCAGCCAAATTGCGCCCTATGCGATCTTGTTGCTGATCCTGATCTTCCGGCCCGGTGGAATCTTCTCTCAGACGCAGCGGAAGAAGGTGTAAGATGCGCTTTGTTTTCAAGACTTCGTATGATGCAGATATTCGCCTGTTCAAACACCGCGCGCAGGCGGTCTGGTATGGACTGTTGTTGCTGCTTCTGGTTCTGGCCACGCCGCTCTATTTCGTCGCCATCGGTGATGCATACCTTCTGGGTGAGATCACCGGCGTTCTGATCCTTGCCATCGCGGGCATGGGGCTGATGCTGCTGACCGGTCACACAGGCCTGCCCAGCCTCGGCCACGCGACCTTTATGGCGCTTGGGTGTTACCTGAATATCAACTTGTTGGGTGCTGGCGTGCCTTGGGTGGTTGCCTTTCCGTTATCGGGGCTGATTGCCGGTGCCTTGGGCACGCTGATTGCATTGCCCGTCTTACGGCTGCACGGTGTTTACCTGGCGCTCGCAACGCTTGCCATGTCGATGCTGACCAGCGACTTTGTCGTGATGGCAGAGCCTTGGACAGGCGGGATTGCCGGGTCAGCGGTGCCGGATATCAATATCTTCGGGATAGAGATAAACCGCTATGCCACACCCTTCAAATTCTACTATCTGGTTTTGTTTGTCGCCATCCTTTTGGTCTGGTTCTATCGCAACCTGTTGCGTACCCCTACGGGTCGAAGCTTCACGGCTATCCGCGACAGCGAAATCTCGGCGCGTGCGATGGGCATCAACCTGACCCGTACCAAGGCAACGTCGTTCTTTCTGTCTGCCACCGCAGCAGGGCTGGCAGGCGCACTGTTTGGACATTCGGCAGGCTATGTCACGAATGAGACCTTTGATCTGGTGATGTCGATCACGCTGTTGCTGATGATCGTGATCGGCGGTTTGGGGTTCATCCACGGGGCTTTCTTTGGCGCTATCATCGTCGGGATCATCCCCGTTGCCATCGCCAACGGCCGCTCTTTCCTTGCGACAACATTTGATGTGAACATCAACGTACCCGGTCTGGAAAGCGCGCTTTTCGCATTTATCCTGATCTGTTTCATCATGTTTGAACCGATGGGCCTCTATGGTCGCTGGCTGAAGATCCGCACATATTTCGAACTGTTTCCGTTCTACCGAAAAGACATGTTCAAACGGCAGAAGTCATACCTCAAGACGGATCGTGTCCAATGAGCTTGCTTGAACTAGATAATGTCACCTTGCGCTTTGGTGGATTGACGGCGGTTGACAGCGTATCGCTTAAGGTCAACGAGGGCGAAGTTTTCGCGCTGGTTGGGCCTAATGGAGCCGGCAAGTCGACGATCTTCAACATGATCTCGCGGTTTTACACCCCGGCCGAGGGGAGCATTAAGTTTGATGGCACAGATCTGCTGACCCACACCGCCGATCAGGTGCCCAGCTTTGGGATCGCGCGGACGTTTCAGAACATCGAATTGTTCGAACAGGCGACGGTTTTGCAGAACCTGCTGGTCGGACGCCACAGGCACCGTCGAACCGGGGTGCTGTCGAATATTGTATTCTCGCCCAAAGCCCACCGCGAGGAATTGCGTCACCGCGAGGCGGTTGAGCAGGTGATCGAGTTTCTGAACCTGCAACACTACCGTGACAAGATGATCGGAGGCTTGCCCTACGGCGTGCGCAAGGTTGTCGAACTGGGTCGGGCGCTTGCGTCCGAACCCAAGCTGTTGTTGCTGGATGAACCCGCTTCTGGTCTGTCGGTAGAAGAGACACAGGACATGGCGTTCTGGATCGAAGACATCCAGACGCAAATGGGCATCTCCGTGATGATGGTAGAGCACGATATGGGGCTGGTGTCCGCCGTGTCCGGCCGCGTCATGGCGCTGTCCGATGGTAAAGAACTCGCCACTGGAACAGCCGCAGAGGTGCAATCCCATCCTGCCGTGATCGAGGCCTATCTGGGCACCGGCGAGATTTCCAAGACAGGGACATCACGCGCATGAGCACAGATGCTACAGGAAACGTTGTTCTACAGATCGACAACCTCGAGAGTTACTACGGACCGATCATGGCCATCAGAGGCGTGAGCCTGACGGTTTACGAAGGCCAAATCGTCACAGTTTTGGGGGCCAATGGCGCAGGCAAAACCACATTGCTCAAGACCATCTCTGGGGTGATGGACCCCGAGAAAGGCAATGTGAAAATGGCGGGGGCTGACATCCAATCCATGGAACCGGATGCCATCGTGCGCCGCGGCATCGTGCATGTGCCCGAAGGACGCGAGATTTTCCCGTTGATGACGGTCGCCGAGAACATCGCGATGGGTGCCTATACGCGCAAAGACCGCAGCACGATCGCCGCTGATGAGGAAATGGTCTATTCTTACTTTCCAATTCTCAAAGATCGCAGCGCGCAGCGTGCGGGTACCCTTTCGGGTGGTCAGCAACAGATGCTCGCCATTGGGCGCGGTCTGATGTCCCATCCCAAACTGATGCTGTTGGATGAGCCAAGTCTTGGTCTTTCCCCGCTTCTCACGCAGGAAATTTTCGAGATCATCGTGCGGCTCAACAAAGAGCAGAAGGTCACGATGATGCTGGTCGAGCAAAACGCCAAAGTGGCGCTGGATGCTGCAGACTATGGCTATGTGATGGAACTGGGCCGCATCGTGATGCACGACACAGCGGACGTTCTGGCGGGGTCAAAGGACATTCAGGAATTCTATCTTGGCGTCAGTCAGGATGAAAACCAACGCGGGCAACGGCGTTGGAAACAACGCAAGACTTGGCGATAGGGATTGATCATGTCAGATAAACTCCCCCCCCAGGAAAAAATGCACGGCCTTATGGTCAATGCCGATCTGTCACAGGGTCCGTTCTACATTGATGGCATGGACTCGACACCAAAACTGTTCCGCCTGCGGGCACAGACGTTGGGTTCGCGCACGGCCCATCGTGAAAAGACATTCGGCATCTGGCGATCACATTCGTGGAGCGATTATTTCACCCGTGCCCGAAACCTTGGGCTCGGGCTCGTCTCGATGGGTTTGCAGCGCGGAGAGGTCGTCTCGATCCTGTCTGAGGACAGCAAGGAGTGGATGTATACCGACATGGGCGTCCAATGTGTGGGCGCCATTTGTTCGGGCGTCTATACGACCGACTCTGCAGGGCAATTGGAATATCTTGTCAACGACTCGGACAGCCGTTTTCTGTTCGTGGAAAATGACGAACAATTGGACAAGTTCCTGCAAGTTCGTGACAGCCTGCCCGGCCTGACCAAGGTCATCGTGATAGACCGCGAAGGGCTGCACGGCTTTTCCGACCCTGACATCATCTTTCTGGATGAGTTGTATGAAATGGGTGCGGCGTATCACGCAGCCCACCCGCAGGCCTTTGATGCGGCGATTGATGCAATCAAACCCGAAGACACTGCAATTCTGGTCTATACGTCAGGCACCACGGGCAAACCCAAGGGCGCCATGATTAGCCATGGCAACCTGATGTATTCCGTATCGGCCGGGCTGCAGGATGGGCCAGTGTTCGACACGGACGATCAGCTTTGCTTTTTGCCTCTCTGCCATATTCTGGAACGGGTATTTTCAGTCAATGCGCCGATTGCTGCGGCCTCGACCATCAACTTTGCCGAAAGTCCGGAGACGATTTTCGACAACCTGCAAGAAGTCAGCCCGCAGACATTTGTCGCCGTGCCGCGCCTGTGGGAAAAAATCTATTCACAGGTCGCCATTCGCATCGGTGACGCCACGCGCATGCAGAAATGGGCTTATGCGCAGGCTGTGAAAGCTGGAGAGGCGCGGGTTAAGTACGTAGCGGGAGGCTCAGACGTGCCGTTTGGCACCAACCTCGCCTATCGCTTTTGGGATATGGCCGTGCTGCAAAATCTGCGGCGAATGATCGGTATGGATCGCTTGCGCCGTGGCGGCTCGGGGGCCGCGCCCATCTCACCGGATCTGCTAAAATGGTATCACGCGATTGGCGTGCCCGTCCTCGAAGGGTATGGCATGACCGAAAGCTCCGGCGTTATTTCCATCAACAGTGATGGCGACAACAAGATCGGCACTGTCGGTCGCGCTTTGCCCGGCGCCCAAATCCGCGTCACTCCGGAAGGCGAGGTTCAGTACAAGGCGGGCAACGTTTTCCAAGGCTATTGGAAAAACCCTGAAAAGACCGCCGAAACCTTCACCGAGGATGGGTGGCTGCGCACGGGCGATGTCGGGATGATCGACGACGATGGCTTTTTGAAAATCACCGGGCGCCTCAAGGACATCATCATCACCGCAGGCGGCAAGAACATCACGCCTGCCGAGATCGAAAACAAACTGAAATTCTCGCCCTATATTTCTGACGTGGTGGTGATCGGGGACAAACGCAAATTCCTGACCTGCCTGGTGATGATCGATCAGGAAAACGTCGAGAAATTTGCGCAGGATGAACGTGTGCCTTTCTCGAACTATGCCTCGCTTTGCGCCGCAAAAGAGGTGCAGGATTTGATCCGCGAGACCATCGAGGAGGTCAACAAGGAGTTCGCGCGCGTCGAACAGATCAAGGATTTCCGCCTGATCGACATACTGCTGAGTGCCGACGACGATGAACTGACGCCGACCATGAAACTCAAACGTAGCTTTGTGGAGACAAAACACGGAAAGCTGATCAGCCAGATGTACTGACGTCATCGGCGCAGCTTTTCACACGAAAACAAAAGGGAGAAGAGTAATGAAAACACTGACAACCAGGCTGGCAGCGGTCGCCATTGCCACCGCGATGGCCGCCGCACCCGTTTATGCCGAGCAAGGCGTCACGGATACAGAAATCCTGATCGGGTCCAATAACGATCTGTCTGGTCCTTTTGCGGCCTTTGGCGCACCTGCAACCAAAGCAGCACAGCTGGTTTTTGACGAGGTGAACGAAGGAGGCGGCATCCACGGTCGCAAGATCCGGTTCATCGTCGAGGACCACGGTTACCAGATGCCCAAGGCCATTCAGGGTATGAACAAGCTGATCAACGGCGACAAAGTATTCGCCATGTTACTATCGCTTGGCACCCCGATGAACATCGCGGCATTCAAGTTGCAAGACGCCAAAAAGGTGCCGAATGTCAATCCGTTGACGGCAGCGCGTCAAATGGCCGAGCCGTTCCACCCGCTGCACTATGCAGGCACCGCGACCTACTACGACCAAATCCGTGACGGCGTTGCCTATTTGGCCGAGATGAAGGGCGGGACCAACGTCTGTGCGATGTATCTGCCAACCGACTTTGGCAAGGACATCAAGGAAGGTGCAGAATCCATTTCCGCCGAGACTGATGGGCTCAATTTTGTCTCGGAAACGACGCACAAGCCGGATGATTCCGATTTCGTCGGTGCGCTGCAAAAACTGAATGCAGATGGCTGTGATATCGTGGCAATGGCTCTGGGCGTGCGTCAGGCGATCACCGTATCCGGCACAGCCAAGAAACTGGGTCTGACGGACATGTCCTTCATCAACTCTTCGGCTGGCTTCCACACCGTTATGGCCAAAGTACCCGGTGGCGTGACCGAAGGTATGTATGCGGCTTCTGGTTGGGCCGATCTGCTGTCGCGCATGGACAAGCCTGAAGTTCAGAAATTCTTCAAGCGCTATACCGAAGCGACAGGCGAAGAGCTTCCCGGTTCCGGCGCATTGCTGGGGCATTCTTCGGCAGAAACACTGGTGCGCGCATTGGAAGCGGCTGGTCCGGACCTGAATGCCGAAACGTTCCAGATGGGTATGGAAAGTCTCAACTACGAAGATGTGGTTTCCGGCAACACCGTGACCTACTCGGCAACCGACCACCAAGGTGCGGACGAGGTGGTTATCTCGGTCATCAAGGATGGCAACTGGATGGAAATCGCCCGCCAGTAACGCCTCGGCGTTAGTATAAAAGACACCGACAAGTCGGGGCCGATCTGAGGACAAGTTGGCCCCGACCAAAATGACCGCAAGCTCGCTGTCAGACTTGCCAGCCGCCGCCACGGCGTTCCAATACTGAGCCTAGGCAAAGTGACCCCCGAGACAGCAAAGCACTGAGGGACAATCGATGGCCAACCTAGGCAACTCACCTTTGCGGACCAAAGCCGATCTTGAGCGTTTTGAGACGGAAATGTCCCTTGCGGAGCGTTTGCCGGAACAGAGCATTCTCGATGTGTTCATCGCCAGCGCCGCCCGAGACCCGGACGCTACGGCGATGACGATGCTGATGACCGGTGCACCGGACGAACACCCGCGCCGCGTGAGCTATGGCGACACGCTTGGAATGGTGCGCCGGGCCGCCAATCTGTTCCACGATCTGGGCGGCCCTGCGCCGGGCGTGGCGTTTATGCTGCCCACTCTTATCGAGACACATGTGACCCTGTGGGGCGCAGAAACGGCAGGCTATGCCGTGCCGATCAACTTTCTATTGCAGACCGAGAGCATTGCGGAACTGCTTAAGGCGTCAGGTGCGAAAATTCTGGTCGCGTTGGGGCCGCATCCGGGAAGCGACATTTGGGAAAAGGCCTTGGACCTCCGCGCAATGATGCCAGAGCTGACCTTGGTGCGTGTCGCGCCTCCCGGCACGGCAGAGCAGCCCGATGTCGTTGATTTCGGATCGGCGCTGATGACGCAGCCAGCAGATCACCTGACCTTTGGCGCCCCGCGCGGCGGTGACGATATTGCGGCGTACTTTCACACCGGCGGAACCACCGGGGTGCCCAAACTCGTCGCCCATACACACCGCAGCCAATTGGTCGCGACATTTGGGGGCGCGGCCATGTGTGGCTATACCCCAAGTGACGTGCTGACAGCGACCTTTCCACTGTTTCATGTCGCTGGCACCATCGTAGCCGGGCTGAGTGGGTTCATGGCAGGTATCGAACTGGTCATCATGTCGCCAACCGGGCTGCGCAATCCGGCAATCACCGAAGCGTTCTGGCGGATAGTCGCAGACCACAAAGTCACTCTGGTTGCCGGTGTTCCAACAGCACTTGGCGCTGTGTTGCAAACCCCGGTGGGCGAGCACGACATCTGCGCCGTGCGCGCAGGGCTAACAGGTGCAGCTCTGTTACCGCCCGCTGTGAGCCAGCGGTTTACCGAAGTGACAGGCGCTACGCTGTTTGAAATCCTCGGCATGACCGAAGCGTCGGGACTGATCAGTATTGATCCACCGGGCGGTGAAGGGGCGTCTGGGTCGGTTGGATGGCCCCTGCCCTATACCCACGTCGATGTCCGGCGTCAGATTGCGGATGGTGAACTTGGCGCGGTTTGCGATGTCGGAGAGATTGGCGTGATCGCGATCCGCGGTGATCACCTATCGCCGGGATACCGCGATCCCAGCCACAATAGCGGTGTCTTCATCGATTGCACTCTGAACTCCGGTGATCTGGGGTACAAAGATGAGCAGGGGCGACTTTACATTGCGGGGCGGTCCAAGGATCTGATCATCCGCAGCGGCCACAACATCGACCCTACAATGATTGAAAACGCTCTGGCGAGCCATTCCGCCGTGGCACTGGCCGCAGCCGTGGGGATGCCTGACGCCTATGCCGGTGAATTACCAATGTGTATTGTGCAACTGCACGAGGGACAGCAGATTAACGAAACAGACCTGCAGGCGCACGCGGAACGCATGATCGACGAACGCCCCGCATGGCCGAAGAAGATCGAAATCATTGATGAAATCCCGCTGACGACCGTCGGCAAGATCTATAAACCCGGCTTACGGTGCATTGCCGCCAAGCTTACGATGATGCGGGTCATTCACGGAGATCTTGGCCTGCCAGAAGCTGAAATCGAGGTTGCTGATGGCGGAGTACGCGGATTACGCGTCACCGTGACGCTTGCCGCAGATCAAGAGACGGCAGCTTCCAAGGTTCGGGCGGCCCTTGCTGCCTACCTGTTCGAGACGAAGGTAGAGGTGGTCTAGAGACTCAGGTTTGAGCGCTCGCTAGACATGTTGTGCGCCATTCACCTCTATTTCAGCGCCGGAGACATACGAACTGGCGTCTGAGCAAAGAAAGTAGATTGCATTGGCAACTTCGTCAGGCTGGCCAAGGCGACGCATAGGCACGGAAGACGCGATAATTTCATCCGTCCCTTCGCTCAGGATATCTGTCTCGACTTCACCCGGGGCTACCGCGTTAACCCGAACGCCCAGAGGGCCAAAGTCATGTGCCATTTCACGGGTGAGCGCAGCCAGTGCGGCCTTGGAGGTGGCATAAGCCGCACCCGCGAACGGATGCACACGCGAGCCGGCGATGGAGGTGACATTCACCACTGCTCCCTGCCCTTCTGATAACTCCTGTTGCAACCCACGTGCCAGCACAACCGAGGCAAAAAAGTTGACATGGAATACCTCGCCCCAGGCGCGAAGGTCTGTATCAAGCGTGCTCAGGCGCTCTCCATCCGGACCCTTCGGAGAAACGCCGGCGTTGTTGACGAGCGCATGCAGCGGCTTGCCATTCAAGAGCACCTTGACCTTCCTGACGGCCTCCATCGTGTTCTCAGGATTACTCAGATCAACTTGGACGTGGTCGCTTTCGCCACCAGACCAAGGGCAATCAGGTGAGAATGCCTGTCGCGAGCAACCGATTACACGCCAACCCTCTTGCGCGAATTTTCGGGCCGTCGCATGGCCAATGCCACGGCTTACACCGGTCAACAGAAGGGTCTTCTGGGGCTGATCTTGTCCGGTCAATTCAACATTCCAATTCTGACATGATTAAACCGCCTCGGTCAGCGCGCGTTCATAGTCCTGTCCCGGAATGGCATCAAGCAGGCTGCGGGTATAGGCTGTGTCGGGGTCATGCAGAACCTTGCTTGTTGGGCCGACCTCAACGATCTGACCCTTTTGCATGACAATGATCCGGTCACAGATGCGCGCGGCGACACGCAAATCATGGGTAATGAACAGCATCGACAGGTTGAGCCGCGTCTTGAGCTCGGCCAGAAGGTCAAGAACCTGCGCTTGAATGGAGACATCCAGAGCAGACACCGCTTCGTCCGCGATGATGATCGACGGGTCCAATGCCAGCGCGCGTGCGATACCAATTCTCTGACGTTGTCCGCCGGAAAATTCGTGCGGAAACCGCGCCATTGCCGAGGCATCAAGGCCAACCATCTCCAACAACGCGCGCGCCTTGGCCATTGCGTCGAGCTTTGAAGCGCCGTGCGCAATCAACCCTTCCGTCAGAATGCGCGATACCCGCGCACGAGGATTAAGAGAAGAGAACGGGTCTTGAAAAATCATCTGAACCTTGCGCCGTTGTTCGCGCAGCCCTGAGCCGGACATATGCGCGATGTCCGCTCCTTCGACCATCACTCGACCCTCGTCGGGATCAATGAGCCGCACAAGACAGCGCCCCACTGTGGATTTTCCCGAACCGCTCTCACCAACGATCCCGATGGTCTCGCCCGCGAACAATTCAAAACTGACATTTTGAACTGCCTTGACCACACGCCGCTTGCCAAACAATGTGCCAGAGCCAGTTGTAAACGTTTTGCACAAATCCTCGACCGACATGACGGGTTCGCGCTCTGGCGAAGGGGTCTCTTCGTATTGTGTCAACCGCGGGATCGCATCGATCAGCGAGCGGGTATAGGGGTGCTGTGGTTTCAGCAATACGTCATCCGCCGATCCCGATTCTACGATTTCTCCAGTCTGCATGACGATCACACGGTCCGCGATATCCGCGACCACACCAAAATCATGTGTGATGAAAATCACCGCCATGCCGCGAGACTGCCGCAGGTTCTCGATCAGCTTTAGAATCTGCGCTTGCGTGGTCACATCGAGCGCGGTTGTCGGCTCGTCTGCGATCAGGATATCCGGCTCCATCGCCAGCGCCATCGCAATCATCACTCGCTGGCGTTGCCCGCCGGACAATTGGAACGGATAGGCCCGGATGGCGGCTTCTGGATCGGGAATCCCAACCTCATCCAACAATTTAAGCGCCCGTGCCTGGCGTTCAGGGCCGGTCAGCGCACCGTGCGCCTCAAAAACCTCGGCAATTTGCGCCCCCACTCTCAGCAACGGATTGAGGGCGCTTAGGGGTTCCTGAAAGATCATCGAAATCCGACGCCCACGAAGGGCCATCATTTGATCTTCGTTAAGACCGATTATTTCCTGCCCGTCAAAGGTGATGGTACCGTCGGCCACTTTGACACCCTGTGGCAGCAACCCCATCACTGCGTTGGCAGACATCGATTTTCCCGATCCACTCTCACCTACGATGCACAGGATTTCGCCCGGCTCGAGGTCAAAGTTGATGTCTTTGGCAGCCAATTCTCTGTCGGCCCCTTCTGGCAGGGCGATGGCAAGGTCACGGATGCTCAGGAGGCTCATTCGGATTTCCTCGTCAGGCGCGGGTTCAGTGCGTCATTCAGACCTTCGCCGATCAGATTCAGCGCCAGCACCGTCAGCAGGATTGCCATGCCCGGAATGAAGGACAACCACCATGCTGTGCGGATAACGGTGCGCGCGGCTCCGATCATATAGCCCCAAGACATGATATTTGGATCGCCAAGCCCCAGAAAGGACAGTGAGCTTTCCAAAAGAATAGCCTGCGCCACCATCAACGAGGCCAGCACGATGATCGGAGGCAATGCATTGGGCAGGACATGGCGCAGGATAATCTGTGTATTTCCCAGCCCCGAAAGTGTCGCGGCCTCGACGAATTCGCGGGTGCGCAGGCTTAGCACCTCGCCGCGGACAAGTCGCGCAACCGGCGGCCAAGACACGATCGCGATGGCGATGATCACAAAGGTCAGACTGGGCTGAAAGATCGCCAGCAGAACGATTGCCAAAGCGAAACTGGGGATCGTCTGAAAGAATTCGGTAAAACGCATCAGCGCGTCATCCGTCCGTCCAACGAAATATCCGGCCAACGCCCCCACCGGCACACCGATAGCAAGCGCCACGACCGTCGATACCAGCCCGACCAGCAGGCTGACGTAGGCCCCGTGCGCAAGCCCAGACAGCACGTTACGCCCCAATGCGTCTGTGCCCAATGGCAAACCATCTTGCGTGAACGGCGGCAAAAAGGGGCGCTGAACCATCTTCCAGGGGCTTTGCGGGAATAGAAATGGCGCGGCTATTGCTGTCGCGATCACGACGGCCAGAATGACCAGTCCAATCACCGCACCTCGGTTATAGCGGAAACGTTTCCAAAAATCCCTCATGTTGTCAGCCTTATGCGCGGATCGACGATGACGTAGACGACATCGGTAACAAGATTGAAAAGCAGCACCATCGCGCCGGATATGTAGAACACCCCAAGGATCACCGCGTAATCACGTTGGTTGATCGCCTCGAACATCAATCGTCCGATGCCGGGCCAGGCGAACACAGTTTCCGTCAGGATTGCCCCGCCAAAAATCTGACCTGCTTGAAGCCCGGCCAGCGTGATGACGGGCAACAGGGCGTTGCGCAGGATATGACGGCGCTGGATCACGCTGCGTTTAAGCCCTTTGGCCCGAGCGGTCTTTACGAAATCAAGGCGGCTGACCTCGAGCATGGAAGCGCGGGTCATGCGCATATAGATCGCCATAAAGAACAGACCCAGAGTTGTTGCCGGCAACACCAGATGTTTGGCCACATCCAGCACATGCGCAAAGCCGGTATAGTTCGCACCGATTGTCTGATAGCCAAACCCCGGCAACCAACCTAGCCATACCGAAAACACCAAAGAGGCCATCAAGGCCACCCAAAACAATGGCGTTGCATAAAACAACAGAGCCAGAGTCGAGATCACGGTATCACCCCATGATCCCTGGCGCGCCGAAGCCGCGACGCCTGCCATCACCCCAAGAACCAATGACAACACAAAGGCCACGCCAGTCAGCAAAAGGGTCGCTGGCAAACGGCTGGCGATAAGTTCGGCCACCGGCATTTGCTGGCGATATGAAAACCCGAGATCAAATTGGACGGCCCCTTTGAGATACGTCCAAAGTTGAATGTAAAGCGGCTGATCCAGCCCAAACCGCATCCGCAGGTCCGCGAGGAATTTCTCGTCCGCGGCGCCTGCCTCGCCGGCCATGACGGCTGCGGGGTCGCCGGGCGCCGCATGGATCAGCAGAAAGTTGAAGACAAGGATAGCCAGCAGGATAAACACCGCCTTGACCAACCTGCCCAGAATGAAACGTATCACGCGGCGCGCCCCGTAGTTGAGTGTTGGTTGATCCGGGCCATCACAGCAGCCCGGATCATTGAACGACTGTCTTAGTTTTGGTCGATCCAGACGTCGCGGAAGCCATCATTGACACCAAACGCGGTGTTGACCGGATTCTTGATGTTGCAACGGAAAATCGTTGGGAAGCCAAGCTCAAGCAACCAAAGGTTCGGGACGTCACCGACGATCTCGTCCTGGATCTCCTTATAGGCAGCCCTGCGATCTTCCGGGCTGGCCATCAGCGCGGCCTCTTCGAACATTTTGTCGGTCTCGGCGTTCTGGTAATTGGCGACATTGTTCCAAGGCGAACCCGGCGCAGCATTGTTACCCATATAGGTTCGCGACACACCCAAAGCCGGGTCGCCGTACTGATAGAGGTAGGTAAACGCCAGATCAAAGTCGCGGTCGCTGACCTTCTGGTTCCATCCCGCAACGTCCGAAGGGATGATTTCGACGTTCATGCCGATCTCGGTGAGGTTCTGTTTGACCGCTTCGGCCCAACGTTGCCATGTTTCACCGTAAGGCAGCCCAAGCAGACGGATGGTTTCGCCATCATAGCTAGACTCTTCGAGCAGCGCTTTCGCCTTCTCCGGGTCATAACCGATGTCTGGTGTGTCGCTGGCATGGAAGCGGGTCGACGACGACAGCGGGCCGGTCGCAACATTGCCCAATCCGTTCCACAACGCGTCTTTGGCAAACTCGCGATCGAGCGCATGCATCATCGCGTGACGCACCTTGAGATCATCCATCGGCTTGTTGTCCAGGTTGACCCAGAGCCATGACAATGGTCCGAAAAACTCCCAGCCTTTGTCCGTGATACAAGTGTTCTCCATGTCACGGATACGCGGCACGTCGAAGTTTTCGATCGAACCACCCGGCAACACGTCGATTTTGCCTGTCTCATAGGCCACTGCGCGCGAGGCGGCGTCGGGGATCACGTGATAGTAGATGTCGTCGACATGGGGCTTGCCGTCGATGTAATAATCGTCGTTCTTGACCAGGTGGATATAGCTGCCCTTCACCCACTCATCAAACTTGAACGGACCTGTGCCAATCGGGGTGTTGTTCGCAGGGTTATTGGCGAAATCCGAACCCTCATAAATATGCTTGGGGATCATCGGTGCCGTGCCGGGCTCAAAGATCCCGATGAACGGCCCGAATGGCTGCTTGAGGTTGAAGACCACGGTCAGCGGGTCTGGTGTATCGATGCTTTCGACATGCTCCATATAGGTCCGCGTCCGCGAATGAGATTCACGCAGGAACACATCCATCGAAAACTTCACATCAGCCGAGGTAAATGGCTTGCCGTCATGGAAGGTAACACCGTCCCGAAGCTTGAACGTATACGTCTTGCCATCTTCCGAGATTTCCCAGGACTCTGCCAGCTGACCTTCGGGCTGAAGATCAAAGTCATATCGCAGCAGGCTCTCGTAGATATCTCCCGCGACCATCTGGGTCGGCCCGTTCTGGATCAGGCCGATCATCAAACCCGGTGGTTCTGGCTGGATTACAACGTTGAGCGTGCCGCCCTGTTGCGGGTCTCCGTCTTGCGCGGCGAGAGGCCCCGCCAGAACGAAGGCCGCTGCAGCGGCAACAAATTTGAGATGTGTTAGCATATCGCTTTCCCTGTTGTTGATCTTGGTTCGAACGACTTCTCAGAGGCAATGCCGTCGGTGGATTCGACGACATGTCACCTCGAAGTTCTTGGTATGAAATGCACCTGTTCGCTAATCTGCGCTGAACGAGGTGATATAGGCGGCTATCCCCTTTCTTGCTCCTTCGATGTCAGCACGCATGGCCGTGCGCGCGGATGCGGCGTCACGTCGTTCGCAAGCCGAGACTATGACGTGGTGTTGCTGCACCAAATCCTCTTTTGCACCCTCGTAGTAACCGGCGATCAGCGGCCCCGTCCGCAACCACAGACGATGCAGAACATCCAACATAAGCGGCATGTCGGCCATCCCCGCCAGTGCAAAGTGAAACTTTTGGTTCAACTCCGTCGCCTTTGACCAACGTGCGGCGGCAATTGCCTCTTCATTGCGCATGATGATGTGCTTGAGGCGCGCCACATCCCTGTCTTCGGCAACTTCCGCTGCCTTTGCCGCGGCCAAACCCTCAAGCTCAGCCCGCATATAGGAGATTTCCATATATTGCCGAGCGGTCAGCACAGGCACCCGCACATCACGTACCGAGCGTTGTTCAAGCGCATTGTCCTGCAGCAGACGCTGAACTGCGTCGCGCACGGGCGTGGAGCTTGTTCCAAGCGATTCAGCAAGACCGCGAATCGTGATTTTCTGATTTGGACGCAGCTTGCCACGGACCAGATCCCGACAGATCCGTCCATATATAGTGCGGCCAAGGGAGTCTTTGTTGACTTCTTTCATCGCCCCCACCTCGTGCTGAATCATCGCGTTCTAATTGATATTTTTGATGCATGATGCATCAAAAATATTGAACCAGCAAACATAAACTGCAATGTTGCGCCAGACTCGTTCGGGCAACACCGCCTGCCGCGAGCAGAAGCAACATCTGCGAAAGGTTCGGACTTGAAAGCTTTCTTCGACACGCGCCAGTTGGGGCATGCGCCCACTTTCTATTTTCGACGCGGCGCCGCAATGCCGCATCAGGAACAGCCGCAGCGTGCGGAAATCCTTCGCGACATGCTGATCGGGGAAGGTTTCGAAATCACATCTCCCGGCGACCATGGGCTCGCCCCGATCAAGGCCGTGCACAATTCCGATTACGTCGACTTTCTGCCCGATGCATTTGCGCGTTTCGTAGAGAGCGCCGGGACCGAGGCATTGGCCATCCCCACGATGCACCCCGGCTTGCGGCGCGGCAAAGAACCCCGCGATATCCATGGTCAACTTGGCTGGTGGATGACCGATACATCAACACCACTTACACCCGGCAGCTGGGACGCCGCTTATTGGTCGGCCCAGACCGCAGTACAGACTGCCGAAGACATCATGTCAGGCGCGCGTGCCGCCTATGCGCTGTGCCGCCCGCCGGGACACCACGCAATGCGCGACTGTGCCAACGGGTTCTGTTTCTTCAACAACGCCTGCATCGCAGCGCATCATTTGACCTCGACCTTCAAGAAGGTCGCGCTGATTGATATCGATGTCCATACCGGCAATGGATCACTCGACATCCTGTACGAGCGTGGTGATATCTTCTTTTGCTCATTGCATCCCGACCCAGCGACTTACCCCACCTTCTACCTTGGTCACGCCGACGAGACTGGCGAAGGCGAAGGCGCGGGCAAGTCGCTCAATGTTCTACTTGAGCAGGGTGCAAGTCAGAATGATGTATTGGCAGCGCTCGACACCGGGATCGCCGCAATTCAGGATTTTGGCGCCGACGCGTTGGTGGTGTCTCTGGGTTTTGACATGGCCGCAGATGATCCTCTGGCTGCTGTCGCCGTGTATCCCGATGGCTTCGCTGAAATGGCGCACAGATTGGCCGCAATGAACCTTCCGACAGCGTTGGTGCAAGAAGGCGGATACCTCGGCCCATCCTTGGCCGATAACGCCAAAGCATTCCTTACCACCTTTCGCGAGGCAACACGTTGACCGATCACCCCGAGAAAATGAACGGCGCCGAGAGCGTCGTCCGCAGCCTGAACTCCGCAGGTGTTGACGTGTGTTTTGCCAATCCCGGCACCTCGGAAATGCAGTTTGTCGACGCGCTGGACCGCACCAAGCTGATGCGTTGCGTGCTCGGCCTGTCCGAAGGCGTCGTAACCGGTGCCGCTGACGGCTATGCGCGTATGGCAGAGAAACCTGCGGTGACGCTTCTGCATCTCGCGCCCGGCTTTGCCAACGCAGCGGCAAACTTGCACAACGCGCGCAAGGCCCGTGTGCCGATGGTGAATCTCGTTGGCGATCACGCATTGCGCCACCAGAAATACGACGCACCACTGTCAGCAGATGTCGCAGGCGCCTGTGCGCCCTTCTCCGACTGGGTGCATTCGGGGCGCGACGCGGGTAGTTTTGCCGCCGATGCAATGGAAGCGCTGCGTGTCGCAAAAGGCGCGCCGGGGCAGATCGCAACGTTGATCGCCCCTGCGGATATCGGATGGGATGAGGGCGGCAAGATCGCTGCTGAAACCCCGCCAGATGGTCCGGTTCCACTGGATGAGAATGCGTTGAACAACGCGCTCCGAGCACTGGAGAGTGGCGATAAAACCGTCATTATCGTCGCGAATTCCGTGCTTGAGGATGTCGCCGCTTTGGACCTCTTGCAAGGTATCGCGGATAAAACCGGCGCAGATATCCTCGCGCCGACTTCCAACCGCCGGATGGAGCGCGGTCTGGGGCGTGTCGCAATCTCAAAAATCCCTTACCCGATCGATGCAGCGCTGGACTGCCTCGCGCCCTATGGCCGCGCAATATTGGTCGAATCCGTACCGCCTGTTGCCTTCTTTGCCTATCCGGGCAAGCCTAGCCTGCTTCTGCCCGCGGACTGTGATATCGTCACGCTCGCCGGTCTGGATGGCGACGGGCCAAACGCCCTGGCGGCACTTGCTGATCGTATCGGAGCAAAACCGAGCACGGCCCGCGACACCGCCCTGCCAGAGCGACCGCAAGCTGGCCCGATCACCCTGAAGAATATCGCGGCGGCGCTCTCAAATGTCTTTCCCGAGGACGCCATCGTCGTCGATGAAGCTATTTCGTCCGGCGGCGATGCCTTTGCCGCCGGAGATTCCGCCAAGCCGAACAGCTGGCTGGCGCTCACCGGCGGATCAATCGGCATCGGTATCCCTCTGTCCACGGGTGCAGCTATCGCCTGCCCCGATCGCCCGGTGATCACCTTACAAGCAGACGGGTCTGCCATGTACACGATCCAGGGGCTGTGGACACAAGCACGCGAAGGATCAAACGTGACCACCATCATTCTTGCCAACCAGTCTTATGAGATCCTGAAAGGCGAGCTACATAATGTCGGCGCACAGCCCGGAGCTGACGCGCTGAGCATGCTGAATCTTGACCGCCCCGAACTGGACTTTGTCGCCTTGGCGCGGGGCATGGGGGTGCCGGGGCGACGGGTTGATGATGTGCGGGACCTGATGCGCGCGATCGAAGAAGCCGCCGCCGAACCGGGGCCGTTTCTAATCGAAGCAATGATTTGATTTATCATCAAAGGAAAATTCCATGAGGCTAGATCCTGAGTTGCGCGACCGCATCCTGAAATCCGTAACTGACGGGTTTCAGGATCAAATCGCATTCACCCAAAAGCTGGTCCGGATGCCGTCACTGCGCGGACGAGAACATGCTATTCAGGATTTCGTGTTCAATGAACTGCGGTCCCGTGATTACGCGATGGATCGGTTCATGATGGACCGCGCCGCGATCGAGGCGCATCCCGGTGGTTCAAAATTCTCGGAAGATCACTCCAACGCCCCAATCGTCGTCGGCATACACCGCCCCCGCGATGAAGCGGGCCGCTCGCTGATCCTCCAATCACATCTGGATGTCGTGCCGGAAGGCTTGCATGAAATGTGGAATGATCCCCCCTTCTCCGGCGAAATAGACGGCGATTGGATGTATGGACGTGGAGCGGCCGATATGAAGGCAGGGGCCGCTGCGAATATCTTTGCACTTGATGCTCTGCGTCGAATTGGCCTGCAACCTGCCGCCACCGTTTACGTGCAATCAGTGGTCGAAGAGGAATCCACCGGCAATGGCGCATTGCAGACTTTTCTGGAGGGTTATACCGCCGATGCAGTGCTGATCCCGGAACCTGAGGATGAGATGCTGGTGCGCGCCAATACCGGTGTGCTCTGGTTTCAGGTGCAGGTTCGCGGTGTCCCCGTGCATGTCCGCGAAATGGGCGAAGGTGCCAACGCCATCGATGGTGCAACGCGCATCATCGCAGCCCTGCGGCAGCTGGAAGAGGATTGGAACGCCGAAAAAGGCGCACATCCCCATTTCGAGGACGAAGCGCATCCCATCAACCTCAACATTGGCAAGATCGAGGGCGGCGATTGGGCCTCTTCCGTGCCGAGCTGGTGCAATATCGATTGCCGCGTGTCCATCTATCCCGGCCAAACCGCCAAAGACGCAGCGCGCGAAATCACGGATCGCATTGCCGCCTTTGCGCAGACGGACAGGTTTCTATCCAACAATCCGCCAAGCGTTGTCTTCAATGGGTTCTTCGCTGAAGGCTATGTACTGCCACCGGGAACGGAGGCCGAAGCGGTCTTGGGTCGGGCGCACGAAACGGTGCTGGAGCAACCGCTGAAATCCTTCATGACCGCAGGGTATCTCGATACACGGGTCTATGCGCTATACAACCAAATCCCCGCCCTGTGTTATGGCCCCATATCGCGCAATATCCACGGTATCGACGAGGCCGTCAGCCTGCCATCGGTGCACCGTATCACCCAGGCCATGGCCCTGTTCATTGCCGAGTGGTGTGGTGTCGAAGAGGTGCAACCCTGATGCCCCAACCCTGCCGCATGCCTTCGGGTAGGCTGCCCTCAGTGATCAGTAGCGCCGGACCCACCGATAGCGTTTCAACGATCGACCTTCTAAGCCACGATGCGCCGGCAATCACAATCGAACGTGCCGCCGAACTTGCCTGGGAGATCTACGGGATTCGCGGTAAGATTCGTCCGCTAACCGCCGAAAAGGACGCCAATTTCCACATAGTTCTGCCTTCAGGCGAAGAGGCGCTCCTGAAAATTACCAACGCCGCCGAGGATCGTGACGTAACGCACATGCAAACCGCTGCGCTGATCCACCTGAACAACGTCGATCCCTCGCTGCCGGTGCCGCATGTATGCCGGGCTCTGTCTGGTGAGGCATCGGATATCATCACCGAACCAACAGGTCAGTCCCATGTCGTGCGCCTGTTGACCTATCTCAGCGGGACCGTCCTGAGCGAGGTTGACGGCTATTCCAACCTGCAACCGGATATCGGTTCGCTTTTGGCCCGGTTGACGCGCGCCTTGCGTGGCTTTTTTCATCCGGCCGCCGGGCATCTCTTGCAGTGGGATATCAAACAAGCACATAGCCTACGGGCAATGCTGACAGCCGTTGATGATACGGACCTGCGGCGACAATTGGCTCATCTTCTGGATCGCTTTGACGCCGGAATCGCACCGCGTCTGCCACTCCTGCGTGCGCAGTGCGTTCACAATGACTTCAACCCCCACAACTTGCTGGTCGATTCCAATGCGCCCAAGCACATCACCGGTATCATCGACTTCGGTGATATGGTGCATACACCAATAGCCTGTGATCTGGCGGTTGCCTGCTCGTACCAGATCGCCGAAGGGCCGCATCCTCTCGACAATATCGCCAAATTGATTGGCGGCTATCATTCGGTACTGCCACTCGAAGAGGCTGAGATCGAATTGCTGCCGGACCTGATCCGCCTGCGCCATGCAACTACGCTGACCATTGGTGCCTGGCGAGCGCGCCGCTATCCACACAATGCAGCTTACATTCTTCGCAATTGCACGGCGTCGCGACGGGGATTGAATGCGCTAGACCAGTTCAGCATCTCCGACGTGATCTCTGTCTTGCATAACGCCATACGCGCCTCATAAGGAGCGATCGCCATGACGATGGTCAATGCCTACGAACCCAACCAGACAGCGCATCTTGATAGCGAAGAAGCGACGCTGATTGCCCGGCGCAGCAAGGCGCTCGGCCCAGCTTACCGTCTTTTCTACGAACAGCCTTTGCACTTGGTGCGAGGTGAAGGCGTTTGGTTATGGGACAAGAATGGAAAGGCCTATCTGGATTGCTACAACAATGTCGCCTCGGTCGGGCATTGCCATCCCAAGGTGGTCGAGGCCATCAGCGGTCAGTTGGGTATCCTGAACACCCATACCCGTTATCTGCACGACGGTGTGGTCACCTACGCCGAGCGTCTGATGGCGACGATGCCGGACGGATTGGGCCATGTCATGTTCACCTGCACTGGTTCAGAAGCCAACGATCTGGCCCTGCGCATTGCCCGGTCCCACACCCGGCGGCAGGGCGTTATTGTGACCAGCAACGCTTATCATGGGCTAACGGAAGCCGTGGCCGAACTGTCGCCATCACTTGGCGATTTTGTAGATCGCGGGCCGCGCGTACAACTGATCCCTGCCCCAGATCCTCACAATGTTTCACCCCAGGGACAAGGCCAACGACTTGCGGCGGATCTGGCGCAGGCCATCGCCGCCCTGCGCAAAAACGGGGTTGAGCCTGCGGCATTCCTTGTGGATACAGTGTTCTCCAGCGACGGGCTCTATCCGGACCCCGCAGGCTTTCTCAAACCCGCAGTCGATCTGATCCGCACCGAAGGCGGCATCTTCATCGCTGATGAAGTGCAAGCGGGGTTCGCGCGAACCGGCGACCGTTTCTGGGGCTTCCAACGCCATGATCTGACTCCCGATATGGTCACCATGGGCAAACCCATGGGCAACGGTTTTCCAGTTGCCGGAGTCGCGATGCGCCCTGAACTGGTGGAGGAGTTCGGAACAAAGGCGCGCTATTTCAATACCTTTGGCGGAAATCCCGTTGCAGCTGCCGCAGGAATGGCAGTCATGGATGTCATTGAGGACGAAGCACTTCAAGCCAATTCCCTGGAGATTGGCAGCTTCCTCATAAGTGGTCTGAACGAGATAGTCGCAGGTGAAGGTATCGATGCAGAAGTGCGAGGAGCAGGACTCTTCTTGGCGGTTGACTTCAATGAGGAGCACGAAATGAGCACTCCGGCCGGAACATTGGCTAGCTTCATTGTGAACCACCTGCGCCAGAATGGGGTGCTTATCAGTGCCACTGGTCCGCGCGGGAATATTCTCAAGATCCGGCCGCCAATCGTCATGCAAAAATCCGAGGCACAGCTTTTGCTGAACGCCATGGAAGGCGCCTTTGCAGCATCACGGCAATCAGGGCAAGCTAGGCCTACCTGAATCTAAAGACGGCCTCCATGATCTGCGCAGTCATGGTGCACAGATCGACCGCAATTGGGAAAGCGCGTTCTTCGAGAAGAAATACGGACGATGCATTTATAACCTGGACGACGAGGCCCGTTCATCCGGATATGAACGTGGATGCCAATATTGTGTTCTGATTTCCCAAAAACAAGATCCCAGGTGCCCCTAGTTTCCTAGACGGCAGAATCGCCCTGATTTTACCGGAAACCTTTAGCTTCATTTCACGCGACCATATCGAGCGCGTGGCGCTGTGCATCAAAGTTGTCTTCAGCCTCGGCTGGTGGGATGTTTCCGATGAACTCGAGCAGACGTCTGTTGTTAAACCAATCGACCCATCCGAGGGTAGCCATTTCCAGCTCCCGCATGATGCGCCACGTACCCTTGTGATGAGCCAGTTCGGTTTATTAGAGGCCGCCTATCATGCAGGGCCCGTTCAAGAGCATCGAGAACAAAGTCAGTCTTGGCGGACCGCGAGACCTCCCAGCCCACGATCCGGTCGGCAAATGTGTCGATGACGAAGGCGACATACACAAAGCCCTGTCATGTCGAGACATAGCTAAAGTCGCTGACCCCAAGCAGGTTCGGTGCAGATGCCCGGAACCAACGGTTCACCTTGTCGCGCGGACCTAAAGGCAAAGGGCGAAGGCGAGTGGCATGCCCGCGAGCATGGCGGTGCGAAAGGAAGGTTGTCGCGCAAGATCCACCCTGGCGTCGACGAAAGAACGCTAGAAATCCGTGCGATCGAGGTTGCTGGCGGCCGTAGATGCCGCCCCAGTTGCTGGACTAGGTTCCCGCCGACGTGGAGATCGGATCGATCCCCGCGGACGGTGCCTACGACACGCGGAAGTGCCAAGAGGCTATCGCCGACCGAGGCGCACACGCTCTCATTCCACCCCCAAGAACGCCAAGCCGTGGAAGCCATCAACTTCTGGTGCGATCGCCCGGAACGAAGCGACCCGCGCGTCGAAAAAACTTGGTCGCGCCATCTGGCGAAAGTGAAACTAATACTACCGCCGAAACCGCGCTGAGACGAAAATGCATCGCGTCAAGCTGCTCGGACAGAGCGTCATGGCACATTACTTGGGCCGTCAGGTGGCAGAACTCCAGGTCCGCGCTGCCGTCTTTAATGGCTACACAGCCCTCGGCATCCCAATCACAGAGCCCTTGGGATAACTCCGTCCAGGGAAAAAGGGGAGTCCGGCCTTCACCTCTTTTGCACAACAAAGCTCCTCCCATACAAACATGTGCCAAGTTTGCCAGCCACCTATTGACAGAATTGTACCCGCCAGAAACTTTAAGAGAACTGCTTTCGCAGTGGTCTAAGGGAGGAAATGCAGGTGCTTGACCGCGTCGGACCGAAGCGGGTTCATCCTTTACCGGTCAGCGAGACCGGCTATCTCAACACGGGAAGCGAAACCGGCACGCTGCTTGGGCAGAAGTACGAGGACGGAGCAAGCAAACTGCTCGCCTCCTCGGTCGGTTTGGGCTGGGGGGATATGGTCACGGCGGAGCTACGGCGCCATCGCGCTTTGCGTGGCGCGGGCTTTGTGCAGCCGGTGAACGAAATCGCTATCGCGGTGTCGGGACAGGCCCAAATTAGGCGACGGTCGGGCTTAGTGGAACAATATTTCATGTCAGATCCGGGGGTCGCCTGCGTGTGCCCGCGGGGCGTGTCGGTACGCTATCTCAACATCACCGGCGACTACCTCGATATGCTTCACCTCTATTATCCTAAAGACATGATTGGGGCGATGGGCGGGCAGAACGACAGCACCGAAGATGCCGGCCTTGTCTATACCGGCGGCATCCGTGACCCGCTGGTGCAAACGATCGGCATGACCATCGCGGAAGAGCTGCGCGCCGGGGAGCAGTGCAACCGGATGCTGGTTGAATCCCTTGGCGTGGCGCTGTCGGCGCGGATACTGCAGGGATACACCCGCCGTAACGACTGGACCCGCTCCGAGGCCTATAACGACGCCATTAAATCCACCGGGCTGGACCCACAACGTCTGCAACGGGTATCCGATTTTATCGCTGATAATATCGCCGAAGACATCTCACTCAATGATCTTTCGAATGTCTCGTGCCTCAGTCCGTTTCACTTTTCACGCGCGTTCAAGGCCTCGACTGGGGCCTCGCCGATCCAGTTCCTCAGCCAGCTTCGTATGATCCGCACAAAGGAATTGCTGGCATCCACCCGGCATTCGGTCGATGCAATTGCTCTTCAAGTCGGCTACGCCTCGGGCGCCAGCCTTTCGCGGGCGTTCAAGAAACTGACCGGCACGTCACCGGCACGCTATCGCAACCAACGCCGGAGCTGGCAACACCCCGCGCCCAACTCCAGCGAACCAGATGAATAGAGCAAGCCCTGCATGGTCTTGAGCAATTCGTGACACAGACGCGGGACAGTTTATCGCTAGCCTCTTCAGACGGAAAACGGAAATACGCTCAACATGGCTGCCGTTCGCGGCCATTTGGCGCTTTCTTTGGAGGAGGAACAAGATGCAAGACGTAAAAACGGTAGAGGTGCCCCATCTGTGCAGCTCGAAAATCGGCTATCGCTTCGGCGCGAACTATGACGCCAGCAAACCAACGCTGATCATGGTCAACTCTTTCGCTACATCCAGCCAGCTTTACCGCCCACAATACGCGGACAAAGACCTTATGGACAC
The DNA here is from genome assembly GCF_039973035.1 of Sedimentitalea sp. Classification (NCBI taxonomy): domain Bacteria; kingdom Pseudomonadati; phylum Pseudomonadota; class Alphaproteobacteria; order Rhodobacterales; family Paracoccaceae; genus Sedimentitalea; species Sedimentitalea sp. Next base: position 80,761 of record NZ_JBDWLR010000029.1, on the reverse strand, counting down.
GGCCAACCTCTTGGCCTTCGAACTTTTTGGCCACGGTGAAACCCGCTCGAACAGCCCCCAATTTACTTATTGGGATTCGGCCATCGCCAACCTTCAGGCCATGGACAAGCTCGGCATCGACAAGGCGTTCGTTCTGGGTACATCGCAGGGTGGCTGGGTAGCGGCCCGCATGGCGCTTCTGGCGCCTGACAGGATTTTGGGCATCATCCCGCTTGGCACCTCGATGGATTACGAAAGCGCACAAAGCCAGGAACTTGGCTGCTGGGACGGGGCGGCATTCAACTCGCCGCTTGTCGACGCGCTTGCCCAGACCGTGTCCAGCGATTGGGACCCCGGCCCCGATTTTTGCGAGGCGCTGCTTGCAGCCGGGTTCGGGCCAGATGTCTCGGACGAAGAACGCGCCTTCTGGCACAAAACGCTCCGGGCTAACTACAAAGGCGATGAGGGCCGTCGCCGTTTGCGTATGTGCGCCATCAACTTACGCGACCGGGACGGCCTTTATGGTCGGTTGGATTACATTATCTGCCCGGTTCTGTGGATTCACGGCACGGCAGATCAGGTCTATTCGGTCAAGAATGCTGAAACCGGCATTGCGAAATTCGTCAATTCGAAAGACTCTAGCCTCTCGGTTGTCGAAGACGGCCAACACTTCCTCAGCGCCTCTCACCCCCAGGAGGTGAACGCACAAACCCGCGCCTTTATCAAGACGCATGGATGAGGCCATGCGCTGCCTCTGACAGCCCTTGGCGTCGCGTCTCTCTATTGCGCGGCACCAAGGCAGCTTATTTCTCTGAACGAAGAGGCATGGAGGCTCTCGCCATGATGGTCCGGGGACAGCGCTGAAATGCGCAGCCTCGCGATCTGTGCGAAACTCAAAGACCTCATCCACCGCCGTCGATGGCCGCCTTGGGGACTGTAAAGTTATTGGGTGTTGCAACATAAATTCAACGTTGGTTGCTGGTGTGTCGGCATCAGCGTAGTTGCTAAGCATTATCCGGCGTTCGATCAGATACAAACGCCATCGCTTCCCGACCGAGATCATCGCTCACGCTGTACTTCCGTTTCAATCTGAGCCTGCGTGAAATCGAGGAAATGCTGCTGGAACGCGGCATCGACGCTTCTTACGAAACAGTCCGACGCTGGACCCGCAAGTTCGGGTCACTAATCGCGCGCAACTTGCGCATCAGCGGGCCGTCCTAGCGAAGTCTGGCATCTGGACGAAGTCGTCGTGGAGATCGCTGGCCGGTCTTTCTGGTTATGACGGGCAGTCGACCAACAGGGCGTTGTTCTTGAAGAAATCCTTCAGCCTAGGCGAGACGTGCTTGCGGCAAAGCGGCTTTTGGTCAAGCTGAGGAAACGTTGGGGCTTCATGTCCAAAAGGTTCATTACGGACAAACAGCGCTCTTACGGCGCTGCGAAACGCAAGGTCGCGCCGGGACTAGATCACTGGTCGCACAAAAGTCCCAATAATCGAGCAGAAAACAGCCACCTAAAGTTTCGAAAGCGTGAGAGAACGATGCAGGGCTTCCGGTCGCCGGGTAGATTACAGCGCTTCGTCTTCATATCCCCTGAAACCCGCAATACCTTCGCCGTCTTAGCCCGCCGCCGCACCGCCCTCGCCATCCGTTACAACCAACTGGAAGCATTCAATGCATGGCAAACTGCGGCAAAAGCCGTTTAACAAAACTCCGAGCAGAAATTCGTGCTCCCAACGAATTAGCGTCACAACACCGTACCGACACATCCTAGGCAAAGTGGACTTGTATGGTCCACAGGGCGCCAAGACGGTACTCGACATCGATCACGCAAAGTATCCACAGGGAAATGCGAACCTCGGCGAACTGAGCACCGCGGCATGGGAGAAGTTCGTCATGGGAGCGCCACGACCACGCACGCCGTCAGAGCAGCAATACAGCGATCGCAAGCTACGAACGCGACAGCAAGGGCCGCCCGCTAAACCTGTTTGTGACCGCTGGACACCCCTCTCGGCGATGCAAACATCGCCTGCCGCGCAGTGGTGCAGCGATTACATCGGCGCACGAGCTCTTCTTGGCAGCTTGCCCGACGTTGATTGGCTGATGGGGGATCGCGGATATGATGCGGTTTGTTTAGAGAAGCATTGAAAGATAAAAGGATACGTGCCTGCATCCCCGACCGGAAACAGCGGAAGAAACCGGTGAAGTACGACAATTTCCGCTACAGACGCCGCAACCGCCCCTCTTGATGGGGTGGACGCCCCCTCACGGCATCTCTGTGCCAAGGTAGCGGTGTCGAAGCTTGCTACGAGGAGGAATCCCCCACGGAAAATGTTAGCATTGTGGGGCTGATCGCCCCGCAATACGTCAAACCCCATGTGTATCGGTAAAAGAACGATGCGAAAGACGCTGCGGCTATCGCTGAAGCAGCGTCCCGGCCAACCATGCGTTTTGTGGCGACCAAGACCACCGCCGATGGTACTCAAGACCCGCGACCTGTTGACCGGGTAGCGCACCCAGGCGATCAATGAGTTGCGAGGGCATCTAGCGGAACATGGGATTGTCGCTTCGCAGGGCCCTCAAAATCTGCCTCGGTTGGAAAGGGCTGTGGCTGAGAATGCAGAGCGCTTGCCGACCGATGTGACGAGCCTCTGCCAAATGTTCTTCGATTTGATTGATGGGCTGAGCGAACGCATTGATGAACTGACCCATCGGCTCCGCCAAATCGCGCGTCAGAACGATGTGGCGCGCAGGTTGATGACCATGCCAGGGATCGGCTCGGTGACGGCGGTATCAAATGCCGTGCTGACTGCACCGCCGGAGATGTTTTCCAAGGGGCGTGACCTTGCGGCCTGGGTTGGGCTGGCACCACGGCAGCATTCGACCGGAGGCAGGATGAGGCTCGGCAAAATATCGAAGATGGGGCAACGAGACCTGCAACGCTTGCTGATCAATGGTGCAAAGTCGGTCATCCAGGCAGCGCAGCGGCGTGGAGCCGCACCAGAAGGGTCGTGGCTTGCCCGCATGCTGGTGCGCAAACCCAAGATGCCGGTTGCTGTCGCATTGGCAAACAAGATGGCGCGGATGGCATGGGCGATCATGACACATGGCAGCGTCTACAATACACCTGCCAACGCCTGAGCGCGAAGGCAAACTGGGGTGCGGCGGTTCTAAACGGAGGTCATGGCAAAGCGTCGAAGAGATCAGGAATGGGAAAACCAGTAATGTCCCGAGTAGGTTGTACTACGGCCTCTCGTTTTGAACCTGTTCCTCGAACTTTCCATGAGGGCCCGCGACGTTGAAGGTCGTAACCAGAGGCCGGATACACAAAGGAACTCGACCGCAGTGCTGTTGCCAAAGCAGAACAAACCACTTGCAACCCCGGAGGCGTCCATACACGTGACATTGGCTTTGCCAATGTACTGCCGGGCAGTGGTCGAGATCAATTTTTTTGCAGGCTTAAGGATTGGCGGTGTGTGGCGGCCCGATATGATCGATGCTCCAAGCTCTTCCTCGCGGCAATCGCTCTCGCCGCAATCGTCATTTATTGGCTATGATTCCTGAGCCTTCTGTATCTCTATTTTTCTAACTTAACTTCTGTCGGCCGCCTTGGCCGAGGTTGCTGACAGTGCGGTGTATGGCGTCTGAGCCTTGTGGCGTGACCACGTTTTTGGCGAGCCAGCACTGTCTCTCTTCATCGTCTCGAACAGTTGAATGCGGCTACTTAGGACCGGGGAGCAGAAGGAAGAGAGTATGAACATGGTATCACGGGCACGGATCATCGGCATAGATGTCAGCCGCGACTGGCTCGACATTCATTGCCTGCCGGATGGCAGGCGGCTGCGGATCCCAAACACGGAGAAGGGGCATGAGTAGCTCATTTGTCTGGCTCGACCGGTCGACACGGTGGTGTGCTCCGAAGCGAACAGTGGTCAGGAATAGCGACTGTGGGCAGCCCTTGACGCTGCCGTGGTCGCGACGCGGTAATTGCCTCCCGCTCAAATCAAGGCATTTGCCGCCAGTCGAGGCACACGTGCCAAGACAGACTGGATTGTTACTGAACTCATCGCGCGTTTCATGGCTTTCCACCCGGGGGCCGGGCGAAGCCTGCCACATGAAAAGTTATGACTTCTCAGAGCATTAACCTCAAATCGTAGGCAACTTGTGGAGACGCGCAAGCGCCTCCTTGCGCAGATCAAGGCACATGATAAACTTCGTTCAACGGACGAGTTCGCGTCGATGGACGACGATCTGAAAGGTCTTTTGAACCGTCAGATTGCGGAACTGGGAGCACGGATCGAGCAATCCATCGTCTCGGTTAATGAACTGGCTTCTACCGCCGAAATCCTGCGTTCGGTTCCCGGGATCGGCCCCGTTGCCAGCACGATGCTGATCGCTGGGATGCCCGAACTGGGCTACCTCTCGGGCGAACAGGCCGCAGCGCTTACAGGACTTGCCCCTATCGTGCATGATAGTGGTGCCCTTCGAGGGAAACGGCCATTGGCGCCGGACGCAGGCTATTGCGCCACGTTCTGTTCCAGGTCACCCTTGTCGCAAGCCACCACAATCCGGCCCTCAAACACTTCGCGGATCGCCTCCGAGCAGCTGTTAAACCACACAAGGTCGTCATCACCGCAGTCGCAAGAGAGCTCGTCACAATCGCGAATGCGCTGTGCAAAGCACGTCAAAAGTGGACCCATCTGCCCGCCTCATACATACAGTTTCTAAGCAGTTTCCCAAACGCGGAATGGTTGCTCGCAGATCGGGGATATGATGCCGATTGGTTCCGTGAAGCCGCGTTAGAAAGGGGCACAAGGCCCTGCATCCCCAATCGCAAGGCACCCAAGAAGGTCGTTAGATAGGAAAAGCGCCGTTAAAATCGTCGCAATCCGCTATGATAGATGCCCCTAAGTATTCCTGTCAGGAATCGCACTCGCTGCAACTGTCATATTCTGGCTATGAGCCCTGAGCTTAGAGACCAATTGCCCTTTCAGGTGAAGCAAATACCCTTAAAAGATCAGGGGAATTATCAAGAATACGCGCTCCATCAGGCAATAGTGTTGGTTGGAAAACGCCGCCTTTCCAGAGTGGTATTCTGTCCGCCTCAATCGTCGCGTCAATGACGTTCCAACTGATTTCACCGGGCGGGACACTGCCACAGGTGTGAAAATGCAAGATCCTTGGATTGCCAAATGCAGAGCCACTCCAAGCCTCAAAAGATCGCTCAATGTTACCAGTAAAATTGCATCCTGGATGGATACCCGCATGCCAAGAATGAATTGAATCTCGGTCCAGACCATAACGTCCGGCCACAAAATCATAGTGCGCGTCGGCACGTCGCACGCCCTCGTCTGGGCCGGAAAATTTTATCAGACGCCCATGCGTGAAATGCACAAATACACCCGCCGGAAGCGCTACTGTAAATGGATCGTAATATCGTGCGCCAGTGCCGGTCAGAAAACGCGGCAATGCCACCTTGCCGGAGAACCCCCGGGCAAGAATTGGTGAAAACACCGACAGCGGAAAACGTGCGCAGGTGGTATCGGCAGGTGGTGTATTGGGCGGTGCGCGCCCTGATACGTCGGTACCATTAGCGCAGGTGATCCGAATCTCTGTTGCCATGGAAAGCGCCCGATCCGTTGCTTTGCGCAGGCCGACGAGAGCCTCGTGCTTTACCGTCCCAAAGGGACCGGCAAGAGTGGCCGCATCAAGCGCATAGCATTGAACGCTGCGCATGCCGCCCGGCAATGCGTCGAACCGGAGTTGATCTCCGAAACGAGACAGGGACACCATCACATCAGCGTTTTTGGCCCGGTCGAGGATGATTTGGGGGATTGCACGCGCCTCGGGATCAAAACCGGTCTGAACAATATCGACATTGCAGCCTAGATGGCGCGCCGCTGCGACAACACATGGCGCCAAGTCTGCGTTGTAGTATCCAAAATCGGCCGATTCGACGGCCACCAGCACCGTCTCGCCGGGCGTGACACGCGCACAATTGGTCAGAAGGTTGAGCGCGCCGGGATTAACCCCTGCCCCGATCACCGCTCAGGTCCCCTTGGTTTGAATAGCGCTGAACTGGTCAAAAGCATCCAACGCTTTGGCGCCGAACGCGACGGACGGACCCCCGCCCATATACGCCGCCATTTCCAGCAGTTCGATGATCTCTTCCCGGCTCGCCCCCAGACGCACCAGGGACCTCGCGTGAAACCCGATACAGCTTTCGCAGCGCGTTGAAATCGCAATGCCAAGCGCCACAAATTCCTTGGTCTTTTCGCTCAAGGCACCGTCGCGTTTCGCGGCTCGGCTCATAGTGCCGAAACCCTTCATCGTATCAGGAGCTTTGGTTTGAAACTGACCTATCTGGCCTTCTGTTTCACTCAGGAATTTTGGCCAATCCATTTGGGTTACTCCGCTTTGTAATAGCCGACGACATCGCCATCAGTACTGACGCCCAAGCCATTGAGAAGCCTGTTCACATAATTGAAATATCCAATGATTTGATTGGCTTCCAATATTTCACCATCATTCACGCCCGCAGCCCGCAGGACATCCACATCGGATTCTTCCATTTCGCCGGGCCGCAACGTCAGCTTCTCGGCATAAACCATCAGGGCCAATTCGCGACCCTCAAAGACAGTCTCGGGTTGGCGCGCCTCTAACGCGGCAAGGATAGCATCGGTCCGAGCGGGATCGCCGATCAAATGGGCCGCATTCGCCCAGTGGTTCGCAAACGAATAAGGACACCTGTTCAGCGTTGATACCCAAGAGCTTATCACCTCCTGCAACCACATCGGCAGGGTGTTCGCCTCATCATGCAGGGCGGCGCGATAGAGTATGACATGCCCGCGCATTGTGTTTGGACGCAGGGAATGCACACGCATCACATTGTCTACGGTACCATGCGGCGTGCAGGCCAGTTGCAGTACTTCGCGCAACTCTGGCCCGGCGTCTTCGTCCGAGATCATTTCGATCCATGCGCCCATATTTCTCGCTCCCATTTTGAAAGCTGCGCTGCTTTTCTGTGCGATATCGGGGCCGCTTACGGCCACAGGCAGCCTCATTATCTCTAACTCGTGTTAGGGGGCTTGCGCCGCGCCGGACCAGCGTAAAAGCATAATCATAGCCATTAGGGTTTCTAATATGATTCGTAATTTGCCCTTCACGACCCTGCGCAGTTTTGAAAGCGCAGCCCGCCTCGGCAGTATCAGCCGCGCCGCGGAAGAGTTGAACGTGACCCAGAGCGCGATCAGCCAACAAGTAAAAGCGTTGGAGGAATGGACCAGATGCAATCTGCTGCAACGCACCCGCACAGGCAGTAAACCCACCGCAGACGGCGCAGCCCTTGCGTTAACCATTGCGAGCGGGCTTGGCCAGATTTCGGACCTTTGCAGCGAGATGCAGAGTCGCAAACAGCGCAAGCGACCGATTGTCGTGTCGACCCTACCCGGCTTTGCGGTAAATTGGCTGTTCCCGCGACTGATCGGATTTGACCAGAAAAATCCTGATATGCCGGTGTCCATTCATACCAATACGTCGGGGGGCGATCTGGTTGCGGGCGACTGTGATTTGTCGATCCGGTATGGCCTCGGCAACTATCGCGGAATGCATGTTGAAAAACTCCTGCCGGAAACACTGACCCCGGTTTGCTCGCCGTCGCTTTTGGCGAGAGGACCGGGGATCGAGACGGTTGCGGATCTGGCGCAGCATACGTTGCTGGTCGACGATCTTTCGGACTATGGCGGCGAGCTTCCTACATGGTCGTTCTGGGCGGAAACTGCGGGCTTGTTAATGCCCAAACCGCGTGACACGCGGCGTTTCGGACAATCGAACATGGTCGTTCAGGCCGCCGTCGAAGGCTATGGTGTCGCGCTTGGTCGTTCCCCGTTGGTTCAGGACGCGTTGCAGGCTGGAAATCTGGTGGCCCCGCTCGATTACAAAGTGACGTCCCAATATTCATACTGGCTTGTCTGCGCCAAAAACGCATTGCAAGCAGACCGAACCCGACAGTTTTGGGATTGGTTGCTGCAAGAGGCTGCAGTGCTCGAAGATGTGTCCTAGAGTAACTTCTGCTAATGGCTCACATTATGCCTAGGCGATTGCGCAACCGCACCGCTGCCCCGCAAGTTGACGCTGTAAGTGAGCGGAGCAGAGCGCATGTTTCTTAGAAATTGCTGGTATGTCGCGGGCTGGAGCGCGGAATTCGCCCGCAACCTCAGCGCCCGAACCATCCTCGGCGACAACATCGTGATCTACCGCAAGGTTGACGGAAAAGCCGTGGCGCTGGAGGATGCTTGCCCGCACCGCAAACTGCCGTTGTCGGATGGCAATCTGCGAGGTGATACAGTCGAATGCGGCTATCACGGGCTGACATTTGATTGCAGCGGCAGTTGCGTCGCGGCCCCGACCCAACCAGACAGCATCCCTAAACGCGCCAAAGTGCAACACTATCCGTTGGTGGACCGCTATCGGCTGTTGTGGATCTGGATGGGCGACCCGGAAAAGGCCGATCCGGACCTGATCCTGAACATCGCGAATTTCGATAACCCCGATTGGGGGACCACCGATGGCGGGGCGATGGATATCGCCTGCAATTATCTGTGGGTTTGCGACAATCTTCTTGACCCAAGCCATGTGGCCTGGGTGCATGTCTCGTCCTTTGCCGGCGCGGGTACCGAGGACGAGCCGCTCAAAGTGGCGCGGCATGACACCGGGGTTCTGGTGCATCGCTGGATCATGAACACGGAACCAAGCCCCTATTATGCGCCGCTGGTGAAATTCGACGGCCCCTGCGATCGGTTGCAGCATTACGAAATGGTCTACCCTGGGATCGGGATCAACAAATCCATCTATACTCCTGCCGGTACAGGCGGCGACTGTGCCGCGCCAGTAGAAGGCACGTATATCAACATATCCTACAACTTCATGACGCCGGTCGATGAAAACCACACCAACTATTTCTGGTTTCAGCACCGCAACACCGATGGCGACAATCAAGAGATATCAGAGCGGATGAACGCTGGCGCCAAGATGGCGTTTGAAGAGGATCGCGCTGTCCTGGTCAAAGTGCATGAGGGCATGAAGGCAATGGAGACCCCCTCGCTTGATCTGGGTCTGGATGCTGGCGCAAAGCTCTTTCGGCGCGGGATGGACAAACTGATCGAGGCGGAAGGCAAAAATGTTGCTGCGTCCTAGTATGTTCCAGCGCTCAATGCGGTTTGTGAACGGCGGCGACGCAACTGCGCTGTATATACACCAATCTTGCGTGCATCACGGCCAACTCTGGCGGCACGAACACAAGAAAACAAGCCAGAGAAACAACAAGGAGAACACCAGATGACACAGAACAGACGGACGGTCCTTCTGAGTGCCGCAATCGGCATTCTGGGCTTTGCCACAACTCTTTCCGGCACGCCTGCCATTGCTCAGGATGCGGGGACTTCACTCCTCAACGAAATCCAAGAACGGGGCGTTCTTCGGGTCGGCACGACGGGTGATTATTACCCGATGACCTTCCGCGAAGTCGGCAAAGACGAATTTGTCGGACACCAGATCGACGCCGCCCGCGAGATGGCCAAAGACCTTGGCGTTGAAGTCGAATTTGTCACCACGGAATGGAAAACCATGATCACCGGCATTCAGGCCGGACGGTACGACATCGCGATGAGCGGCACATCTATGAGCCTGTCGCGCGCCAAGGTCGTTGGGATGAGCAACCCGTGGGGCATCAACGGTTTCGTACCGATTGTGCTGAAGCAAAACGCCGAGCGCTTCGCAACCTGGGATGATCTCAACAGCGCGGATGTCATTGCCGGTGTGACTCTTGGTACTACGATGGAAGATTATATCCGCGCTGAATTGCCCAACGCGCAGGTTCGCAGCGTAGAAAGCCCCGGAAACGGCTGGCAAGAGGTTCTTGCGGGTCGGTCCGATTACACCGTCACCACGCTGGTCGAAGCATCGGGCCTGCAAGAACGCTATGACCAGATCCAGATGATCTTTCCGGATCAGGCGCGCAGCACATTGCCGATGGCATTCCTCACCCCAATCGAGGATCAGATGTGGCTCAACTACGTCAACAGCTGGATTTTCCTCAAACAGTCCACTGGATATTTCGATCAGCTGAATGAGACATGGGGCGTCGTTCTTAAAGAGTGAAGGCCGACCAGCGTGAGGTCAGGAAAGATAAGACATGAATACCAAGATAAAAACCTACTCATCGAACCGCCCTTGGGAAATTGAGCATCGCCATTCGCGCGGTGTCAGTTACGGCGGAATTTTCGAAACTTGCCTGACCTCTCCGTCCGATCCGGATGGGACCATCATCGGTAAGGATGATCTCTATGCGCAAACGGTGCGCTGTTACGAGATCATCCTCGCCACCATGGCAGATGCCGGATACAGTGCCGATGATCTCGTGCGCTGCGATGTCTGGCTGCTGGACACACGCACATTTGAAACCGCAGCAAAGGCACACCGCGACATGGTCCCCGAAACCGTGCACCCGGTGTTGTCGTTCATCGGATGTTCGAATTTCTGGCACCCCGATATCCTCGTCGAAGTCTCGGTGAGGGCCTACAAGTGAATGCCGTAAACCCTGATCCGCAAACCAGGGACGTCATGGTAAGCCTGAAATCTGTTACCAAAAATTACGACGATTACGTCGCGCTGAGAGACATCAATCTGGATGTGCATAGCGGCGAAAAGGTGATCATCTGCGGGCCGTCTGGTTCTGGAAAATCCACGCTCATCCGTTGCACCAACCGGCTCGAAACCCACAATGGCGGGCAGATCATTGTTGACGGCGTTGAACTGAGCGATGACACCAAGAACCTCGCCACGATCCGCAGTGAGGTCGGAATGGTGTTTCAACAATTCAACCTCTTTCCGCATATGAGCATTCTGGACAATCTCGCCTTGGCACCCATGCGCGTACGCGGCATGTCCCGCACCGATGCCGAGGCCGAAGCCATGGCGCTGCTGGAGCGTGTTCGCATTCCCGAACAGGCGCACAAATACCCGGGGCAGCTTTCCGGTGGACAGCAGCAACGCGTCGCCATCGCCCGCGCGCTCTGCATGAAGCCGCGCATCCTGCTTTTCGATGAACCCACCTCCGCGCTGGATCCCGAGATGATCAGCGAGGTCCTTGATGTCATGGCCGAGTTGGCTGCTGAGGGGATGACAATGATCTGCGTCACCCACGAGATGGGGTTTGCACGCAAAGTGGCCGACACCATGGTGTTCATGGATCAAGGGCAAATCGTAGAGAAAGCTCCAGCCGAGCAGTTCTTCAAGAACCCTGAAAACGAGCGCACCAAGCTGTTCCTCGACCAAATTCTGTCCCACTGAAAAGGCATCAGATGTTCAATCGCCTACGCATCCTTCTGATCATCCCCGTTTGCCTGTTGCTAAGCGGGTGCGCACAAAGCAATTACACATGGGGCTGGCATGTCGTGTCGCCATTTGATGATCGCGGCCTGACCAATTTGAAGTTTCTGATCAACGGCGTTTTCTCAACCATCTCTGTCGCGTTGGTGTCGATTACGTTCTCGGTTATTTTGGGATTGATCTTTGCCTTGCCCGCGCTGTCGTCCAACAGGGCGCTCGCACTTCTGAGCCGCATCTATGTCGAGTTTTTCCGCGCGGTTCCGATGCTGGTCTTGATCCTATGGGTTTACTATGGGGTGCCAGTACTGACCGGCTTGCAGCTCAGCGTGTTCTTCGCTGGAGTGATTGCCCTCGCTCTCTGCGACAGCGCCTTTGAGGCAGAAATCTTCCGCGCCGGGCTGCAATCGGTCGAGGCCGGGCAGCGCGAAGCCGCCGATGCCTTAGGCCTTAGCTATGTCGACAAGCTCCGCTTTATTATCCTGCCGCAGGCCATCCGCCGCGTGCTTCCCCCATTGGGAAACCAGTTTGTTTACATGTTGAAGGCCTCTTCGCTGCTGTCCGTCATCGGCTATAGCGAGCTAACGCGACGCGCGAACGAACTTGTGGTGGTCGAGTATCGCCCGCTGGAAATCTATAGCCTTCTGGTAATGGAGTACCTGGTGCTGATCCTGATCGCATCTTGGGGCGTTAGAAAACTTGAACAGCGCCTTGCCCGGAGCGACAGAAGCGCAGCGAAGATCTGACAAGACGCCTTAGTCTGATCAAACCTTTCCTGTCTTGGTTGGCTGCAAAAGCAAAGCCCCTACCGAAGAGCAATCCGACGGAGGCGAACCAGTCGCTGCGGATCCGCCGACGTGTTCGCCTACGGTCTTTCAGGATTGCCGCGACTAGTCATTCCGCTCATGATCAAACCTTGGTGCTGAGCTATCGGCGAGGTTTGCAAAACGCTCAAACCTTGGGCATGCTTCAAAGAGCATGGAATTCCTAAATGTCACCCACAACAGCTTTCTGATCGCAATGTCTTGCGTCGTTGCCCTCGTTGCTGGGTTTACGGGGTTGTCGTTGACCCGTGATCTTTCAAAGAAACCGGTTTTTCAGAGAAAGGCATCCATCGCGCTGGCTGCGGTCGCTTTGGGGGGCGGGATCTGGGCAATGCACTTCGTGGCCATGCTTGGACTGAAGTTGCCGATCCCGTTTTATTACGACGCGGCGATCACACTCATTTCGGCGTTGTCCGCGATATTGCTGGTTGGCGCTGCGCTGCTCCTGTTGCATTTCGCCGACCGCACACCGCTTGTCATTTCGCTCGCGGGCGTGATCGTGGGCGTAGGCATATTGGTCATGCATTACATCGGGATGGCCGGGCTTGAGCTTTGCCAGGCAGTATATACAGCAACGGGCGTTGCGTTCTCATCCGTTGTCGCCATCGGTTTGTGCGTGTTGGCATTCTGGATCGCTTACGGGCGTCGCTCGAACCGCAACATCCTGATCGGGACGGTCTGCTTTGCGATTGCGGTGTGCTCGGTGCATTTTCTGGCGATCTCCGAAACCAATTTCGTGGCAGGACCCACGCGCGCCGAGTTCGGGCCCTCCATGAGCAACCAAACACTTGCGCTTGGCGTGGTCTTCTTCAGTTTCGTGATTTTCGGGGCCTGCCTGTGGGTGAGTGTGACCTATCTGGTCGCGCCAAGCGACAAGGGCACTGGCACACCGCCAGCGCCGGCGCCGGCGCCGGAGGTCAAGCCCGACTTGCACGTTCCGTGCGAGAGTGACGGCAGGAAGATCTTTGTTCCGTCGCGAGACGTCTTGTTCGTCCGCGCCGATGGGCACTACACGCAGGTCTACACCGAAAACGAGCGACTGTTCTGCGCCTGGCCAATTACTGCGGCCTCAAAGCGCCTCTTGCCCGTCGGGTTCTTGCAGACTCATCGCAGCTACCTCGTCAATCCCGGACGCGTTTCCCGGTTCGAACGGGACAAGGACAAGGGGCGCTGCCTGTTTGAAGGGATCGATTTGCCACCCGCCCCAGTGAGCCGATCCAAGCTAAAATTGATTCAGGCCGCCCTCGCATCGCAGGCCGGCGCAACTCGTGCGTGATAGCGCGCATTTCGTGCAAAATGCCTGTGTTTCATTGATTTCTTAGTGCTGCGGCAGGCCGTAGCTCGCACCTTTCTCGCCAGCCAGAACATTCGCTTTGAAGGAGGAGAAAGCCGATGATTCCAGCGGCATTTGATTACTACCGACCCAAGGATATGGATGGCGTCCTGTCCTTGCTCGAGGAGCACGGCGACGACGCCCGCGTCATGTCAGGCGGTCACAGCCTGATCCCGATGATGAAGCTTCGCATGGCCTACGTGCTTCACCTCATCGACCTGCAGGATGTCGGCGGCATGTCCGAGATAGAGATCGGCAGTGACAGCATCCGGATCGGTGCGCTGGTCACGCAGTCTGATCTGATCGACCATGCGGACCTGGCTGAGGCGGCCCCCATACTGCGCGAAGCTGCCTTGCAGATCGCTGACCCGCAAGTGCGCTATATGGGAACGGTGGGCGGCAATGTCGCCAATGGCGATCCGGGCAACGACATGCCGGGGCTGATGCAATGCTTAGATGCAAGCTTCACGGTCGTCGGACCCGAAGGTGCTCGGGAGATCCCAGCCCGTGAGTTCTATGAGGCGGCCTACATGACCGCGCGCGAAGATGACGAGGTGTTGACCTGCGTCACCATCCCACGTTCCTCCGGCGGCTACGCTTATGAGAAGCAGAAGCGCAAGATCGGCGACTATGCGACCGCTGCCGCCGCCGTGCAGATCGTCAAAGACGGTGGCACCTGCACAAGCGCCTCCATCGCGATGACCAACCTGAGCGATACCCCGGTCTATTCAGACGCAGCCAGTGCTGCGCTGGTCGGGACAGCCGTGGATGAAGCAGCTTTGAAAGCCGCCGTTTCCGCCATGCTGGGCGATATCGACCCCACCGAAGACAATCGCGGGCCCGTGGCCTTTAAGAACCACGTCGCCGGCGTGATCCTGCGCCGCACCATCGAGCGCGCATGGTCGCGGGCATAAGGAATAAGAATTCATGTCGAAGAAAATGCACATCACGCTGAACGTGAACGGCAAGGCGGAGGAGTTCCTCGCCGAACCGCGCGAGCTGCTGATTTACACGCTGCGCGAGCGACTCAATATTACCGGGCCGCATATCGGGTGTGACACCTCGCATTGCGGCGCCTGCACTGTCATCATCAACGGCAAATCGGTCAAAGCCTGCACCATGTTCGTGGCCCAAGCCGATGGCGCCGAGATCACGACGATCGAAGGCATCGGTGGCCCCGATGACCTGCACCCGCTGCAAACGGCGTTCAAGGAACATCACGGGCTTCAGTGCGGTTTTTGCACGCCGGGGATGATCACCCGCGCCACCAAGTTGCTTGAAGAAAACCCCAACCCGACCGAAGAAGAAATCCGCTTTGGCATGGCGGGCAACATCTGTCGCTGCACCGGGTACCAGAACATCGTGAAATCCATTCAGGCGGCTGCGGCCGAGATGAATGCATCCAAGGAGGCCGCAGAATGAAAGACGACGTCACTCGCGAAGAACGTGTCGACAATCTCAAGGGCCTCGGTTGCTCGCGCAAACGGGTCGAGGATGCCCGCTTTACCCAGGGCAAGGGCAATTATGTCGACGACATCAAGCTGGATGGAATGCTGTTCGGCGATTTCGTCCGCTCGCCCTATGCCCATGCGCGGATCAAAAGCATCGACGCCTCTGCCGCGCTGGAAGTGCCGGGTGTTCTGGCCGTTCTGACGGCGGACGACCTCCGCCCCCTTGGCCTGCACTGGATGCCAACCCTCGCGGGCGACAAGCAGATGGTGCTGGCCGACGGCAAGGTGCTGTTTCAAGGGCAGGAAGTGGCCTTTGTGGTGGCCGAAGACCGCTATGCGGCGGCGGACGGGATTGAACTGGTCGAAGTGGACTACGAAGAACTCCCCGTGATCGTCGATCCGTTCGAATCTTTGAAGTCGGATGTCGTTCTGCGCGAGGATCTGGTAGCCGAGGATGGCTCCATTCCTGCTGGCGCTCATGGGGCGCGCAAGCATGCCAACCATATCTTTACCTGGGAAGCGGGCGACAAGGACCCAACCGCAGAGGTCATCGCCAACGCCGATGTCGTGGCGACCGAGTCCATGTATTATCACCGCACCCACCCGTGCCCGCTTGAAACCTGCGGTTGCGTGGCGTCGATGGACAAGGTCAACGGCAAGCTTACACTCTGGGGCACCTTTCAAGCTCCGCATGCGATCCGGACTGTGGTGTCGTTGATCTCCGGCATCGAAGAGCACAACATCCGCGTGATCTCCCCCGATATCGGCGGCGGGTTCGGCAACAAGGTCGGCGCTTATCCGGGTTACGTCTGCTCGGTCGTGGCCTCTATCGTCACGGGCAAGCCGGTCAAGTGGATCGAAGACCGGATGGACAACCTCATGACCACCGCCTTCGCGCGGGACTATCACATGACGGGCAAGATCTCGGCCACGAAAGAGGGCAAGATTACCGGCTTGCAGTGCCACGTGACGGCAGATCACGGCGGTTTTGACGCCTGTGCCGACCCGACCAAGTTTCCGGCCGGGTTCATGAATATCTGCACCGGGTCTTATGACATCCCGACCGCCTATCTCGAGGTCGACGGCGTTTATACCAACAAGGCCCCCGGCGGGGTCAGCTATCGCTGTTCCTTCCGCGTGACCGAGGCCGTCTATTTCATTGAGCGCATGATCGAGGTGCTCGCGATCGAGTTGAACATGGACGCCGCCGAACTGCGCAGCATCAATTTCATCAAGAAAGAACAATTCCCTTACACTGCCGCCCTTGGCTGGGAATACGACAGCGGGGATTACCACACCGCGTGGGACAAGGCATTGAAAGCCGTGGACTACGAAGGTCTGCGCGCGGAACAAGCGCAGAGGGTCGAAGACTTCAAGGCGGGCAAGACACGCTCGCTGATGGGCATCGGACTGTCCTTCTTTACCGAGATCGTAGGAGCTGGCCCTGTCAAGAATTGCGACATCCTCGGACTCGGTATGTTCGACAGTTGCGAAATTCGCATTCACCCCACAGGGTCCGCCATTGCCCGGCTCGGAACGATCTCTCAGGGCCAGGGGCATGCGACGACCTTTGCGCAGATTCTGGCAAGTGAAATCGGCCTGCCTGCGGACAGCATCACCATCGAGGAAGGCGACACCGACACGGCACCCTACGGGCTTGGCACCTACGGCTCACGATCAACTCCGGTGGCAGGCGCGGCCACAGCGATGGCGGGGCGCAAGATCCGCGCCAAGGCGCAGATGATCGCGGCCTACTTGCTCGAGGTCCACGACAACGATGTGGAATTCGACGTGGATCGCTTTGTGGTCAAAGGCGCGCCCGAGAAGTTCAAGACCATGAAAGAGATCGCATTCGCCGCCTATAACCAGGCCATTCCGGGGCTGGAGCCGGGTCTGGAAGCGGTCAGTTACTATGATCCGCCCAACATGACCTATCCCTTTGGGGCCTATGTCTGCGTCATGGATATCGACGTGGACACCGGCGTGCCGGATATCCGCCGCTTTTATGCGTTGGACGATTGCGGGACACGTATCAACCCGATGATCATCGAAGGTCAGGTACACGGCGGTCTGACCGAAGCGCTCGCCGTTGCCCTAGGGCAAGAGATTGCCTACGACGACTTGGGCAACGTCAAGACCGGCACGTTGATGGACTTCTTCCTGCCCACGGCGTGGGAAGTGCCCAACTACGAGACGGACTACACCGTAACGCCCAGCCCGCATCATCCCATCGGGGCCAAGGGCGTCGGCGAAAGCCCCCATGTGGGCGGTGTGCCCTGCTTCTCGAATGCGGTGCAGGATGCGTTCCGACCCTTCGGCAATCGCCACACCAACATGCCGCATGACCATTGGCGGATCTGGCAGACGGCCAACAAGCTCGGCCTGCACGGCTAAGGCAACGGTGGGGCGGGCTTCACCCCGCTCCTACGGGGATACGCATGATCTGGACTGATTTAAAAACCGCGCTGGCCGGTCACGGCTATGTCGCCTCGGATGATCTGGCGGTTGCGCTTCAACTGGCCCTGTCGCTTGGTCGCCCTCTATTGCTTGAAGGCGCCGCAGGCGTTGGGAAGACAGAGATCGCCCGTACCTTGTCGGCTGCGCAGGACACGCGGTTGATCCGATTGCAGTGCTACGAAGGTCTGGACGCCGCTCAGGCGATCTACGAATGGAATTACCAGCGGCAGCTTTTGACCATCCGCGCCGCCTCTGAGGCCGGAGAAACTGGCAAAGCCGTCGAGGAACGCATCTTTTCCCGCGATTTCCTGCTGGAACGGCCTTTGCTTGCCGCGATCACCCAAGACAAGGCTCCCGTGCTGTTGATCGACGAAATCGACCGCGCCGATGAAGAATTTGAGGCCTACCTGCTGGAAATTCTATCGGATTTTCAGGTCTCCATCCCTGAACTTGGCACCATCAAGGCCGTCACCCGGCCCATCGTAATACTGACATCGAACGGCACCCGCGATCTGTCGGATGCTCTGCGACGCCGGTGTCTTTATACTTACGTCGAATATCCAGACCGGACGACCGAATTGGCCATCCTGAAGGCGCGCTGCCCCGAGGTCGAGGCGCGGCTTGCGGAGCAGATCGTGGGCTTCGTTCAGAAACTGCGAACGGAGGAACTAGAGAAAACCCCCGGCGTCGCCGAGATGCTGGATTTTGCAGCCGCCCTGATGGGCCTTGGCATCGCCGATCTGACCGAAAACCCCGCAGTGCTGCAATCGACCCTGACGACCCTGCTCAAGACCCAAAGCGATCAGGCGCAGATCACTCCGGAAGTCGCCGGACGAATAGCCGGCAAAGCCGCATGAGCCGCGTGACGAAATTCGCAAGCCGCGATCCGGGTCCCGCCGCACGGATCGCCGGTTTCATCGCCCACCTGCGCGACAACGGGCTACGCCTTGGCGTGGCCGAGGCGGATGTGGCCATGGCTGCTTTATGCGAGGTGAATGCCATCCGCCCGGAAGACAGCCGCCGCGCATTACGCGCCGTCTGCACCGGTTGCAAGGAAGAGGCAGAGCGGTTTGACGATCTCTTTGACAGCTACTGGATGGATATGGGGCGGGTGAAACAGAAGGTGATCCCGACGCCCTCAAGCCCCACCAGCGACGATGTGCATTCTTCGCGTGATGCCAAGGGCGACCATGCGACGGCGTCAGGGTCCGCCATATCGCCCGACACGGAGGGCGGCGAAGCCGAGAGCGACGGCACAGGAAAGCTGATCGCTACGAAACAACACAATCTGGCCCGGAAGGATCTGCGCGATCTGGTGCGTCCGGACGAGATTGCCGAGGCCGAGGAGGTCGCCCGCCGCATCGGCGCAGCCTTGCGCGACACACGGTCCCGCCGCAGGATGGCTGCGCGCAAGGGCGATCGGCTGCATTTCCGCAAGACCATTCGTCAAAGCCTCGCCACAGGCGGAGAACCCCTGCGCCTTCTGCGCAAGAAGCGCCCGGACCGGATGCGCAAGATCGTCGCGCTCTGCGATGTCTCCGGCTCAATGTCGGTCTATGCTCGGGTCTTCCTGGCGTTTTTGGCTGGTCTCATGCGGGCCGATCCGGCCGCCGACGCCTATCTCTTTCATACCCGTCTCGTGCGCATCACCGAAGCTCTACGCGACAAGGACGCGATGCGCGCCGTTGGGCGCATGTCGTTGATGGCCGACGGGTTCGGGGGCGGTTCGAAAATCGGCCCGTCCCTGATGCGCTTTGCGGATACCTATGCCAAGCGGTTCGTCGATGGGCGCAGCGTCGTGCTGATCCTGTCAGACGGCTATGACACGGCACCGCCGGACCTTATCGCAGACGCGTTGGCCAAACTGTGCAAGCGCGGCTGCAAGGTGATCTGGCTCAACCCGCTGAAAGGCTGGTCGGATTACGCACCCGTGGCCGAAGGCATGGCGACGGCCTTGCCTTATCTCGATGCCTTCAAGCCCGCCAACACCCTTGCCGATCTTGCCGCGCTGGAAAAGGAGTTGGCAGCGCTATGACTCCGGCCGAAATCCTCTCAGGCGATCTGGCCGAAGCCGCGCAGGCCTTGCGCGACAAGGATGAACCCTTTGCCTTTGCCACCATCGTGCGCACTGCCGGATCGACGGCGGCCAAACCGGGTGCAAAGGCACTGCTCAGCACGGATGGGACAATCTTGCAGGGCTGGCTGGGTGGCGGCTGCACCCGTGGGGCGGTTAAACGGGCCGCACTGCAGGCCTTGCGCGATGGCACCCCACAGCTTGTCTCTGTCTCCCCCGAGGACCTTCTGGCGGAAAAAGGCATCGTCGCCGGGGACGAAGTGGATGGCATCAAATTCGCCCGCAACGGCTGCCCATCGCGCGGGACGGTCGATATCTTCATCGAGCCCTGTCTGCCCTTGCCACAGCTTGTGGTAATGGGCGCGTCGCCCGTCGCACAAGCCCTCAGCGCGCTTGCACCACAGTTTCACTGGTCTGTCACGGGAACACCGCACCAGACCAAAGAGCACCAACAGTGTTTCATCGTTGTTGCGACGCAGGGGCAAGGTGACCTTGATGCCCTGAAAGCTGCACTGGCAGCCGACGCACGCTGTGTGGCGTTCGTTGGAAGTCGAAGGAAATATGCGGCACTCGCCACACAGCTTGCTGACGCCGGGCTGGATCAATCGTCAATCGACAGCGTCAAAGCACCCGCAGGTCTGAATCTGGGGGCCGTAACACCAGAGGAAATCGCCCTTTCGATCCTTGCGCTCATGGTGCAGATTCGACGCGCCGCATTGAAACAATCCGATGCGTGACATCACCGCGATCATATTGGCAGCCGGCCTGTCGCGCCGCATGGGAGACTGCAACAAGTTGCTTCTTCCTGTTGGCGGCGTGCCGATGATCCGGCACATGGTAGATGTCTACAGCGCGGCAACGACGCGGCCGGTTCTGGTGGTCACCGGTCACGACGCTGATGATGTCGCTAAGGCCCTTACAGACAGCGGGGCAAGGACAGTTTTCAACGCGGATTACGCCCAGGGGCAGCCGACCTCGGTTGCATGTGGACTGCGAGCCGTGAACGACGCCGGTGCGGTTCTCATTGGCCTCGGCGACCAACCGCTTCTGACGGCGGGTGACATCCGAGACCTTCTTGCCGCGCACACGTCGGCGGATCCGCAGCGCATATCCATCCCCGCATTGGACCAGCATCGCGGAAATCCGATCATGGTTCCAGATGCCTTGCGCAGCAGACTTCTGAAGGACCCCCGGTCACCAGGGTGCAAGACATTCACGCGTGCTTATCCGGAACATGTCCAGTTTCACGCGCTGAGCGCGCGCGGATTTTATGCGGATATCGACACGCCCGAGGCCTACGAGACGTTGATCGCGGGCAAGTTAGAGGAAACCATATGAAAATCCTTCAACGGCTCGTCGCTCGCTTGCGCCGCAGGCTGGCGCTGACTCCGGAACAGGCCGAGCACTTGGCCACCATCAAATTCCCCTGTTGCTGAAAAGGATATCCCATGGAACTGGCAGATGAGATCATCATCAACGCACCCAAAGACCAAGTCTATGCCGCGCTGAATGACCCGGAGGTTCTCAAGCAGTGCATTCCCGGTTGCGAAGAACTCAAAAAACACTCCGATACTGAACTGGAGGCAAAGGTGGTCCTGAAGGTTGGGCCGGTGAAAGCCAGATTCAATGGCGACGTGCAACTGGACACCGCCGGAGCGCCGGATGCGTTTTCATTGACGGGACAGGGCAATGGTGGGGCTGCCGGGCATGCCAAGGGTGGAGCGGATGTCACGCTGACCGCCGATGGGCCCGACAAGACGATCCTGCGCTACGAGGCAAAGGCCTCGATCGGCGGCAAGCTGGCACAACTGGGCAGCCGCCTTATTCAAAGCACCGCGAAAAAGCTGGCGGCGAAATTCTTCAAATCCTTCGCTGCGGTGGTGAGTGAGGACGAAACCGTCTGACGGTCTGATCGGTGCAGAACACGTACCGGATAGGGACTGAGGCTGTAACCGCCTTCGGTGACCTCTTTTCGTCAGGGTGGGTCATCAATGCTCCATAGAGCAGGAAGGTCATGCCGGTGGTTTTTACAGTAGAGTTCGATGTGGCAAAGAACGGGTGTTGTCACGTTGATTTTCGGGCCTTCCAAGGATGACCTGTTTCTCTTCGATCAGGCAATGTTGGCCGCGCGTGTCCATGCGGCGCGGCTTCTTGTATCTGGTAGCGATCATGAAATGGCACACGGACAACGTACTCGTCTGGCGTACCTCGAACACGCTTGGGGCTTAATTTGCGCCAAAGCCTTTCTGAGATAAGGGGCACAGCTTATTCTATTCCTACCTTTCCAAAAACCTTGAAGCGTTCGCGAATTGTGGCCACCGATGTCGAAACGGACCCGTAGTCTCGTCATCCCGCGCAGAAGGTTGCGTCGATGACATTGCGAACACGCGAATGGACAAACGGCGGCGCATACGATGGTTTCGGCATGGAGCGCATCGCGTCCCCGTCACAAGTACCGCAGTGCTTGATGGTAGGTCAAACGTTTCTGAGATGGCCCTTTGACCTCCAAGTTTTTGCTCACTCCCCTCGCCTCATATGCTATGCCTGCGTCGTCAGAAGCAGATTCAAGTGGAGTCTATTATGGCCAAACTCAAGGAAGTGATGGACTTTGTAACCACACCCTCTTCACTTCTCTTTCTTCTGGCTTGCCTAGCGCTCCTCGCGCTGCTGGTGCAGTGGCAACGTTGCGCCATCACCTGCATGGCACTAAGTGTGGTTGGCTTTTTTGCGCTCGGCTTTACCAGCCTGAGCGAATTATTGATCGCTCCGTTAGTGACCCGGTTTCCCCCAATCGATTTGGAAACAGCAGCTCCGCCTTTCGGTCTGATCGTGCTCGGCGGTGGGTTGGATGAGGCTATGGCCAACCACAACGGAACCCTGATCGAACTTGCAGACGGCGGCGAGGCGATCCCCACAGTTGCCCTTTTGGCGCAACGCTATCCAGGAGCCCGGATTATCCTGAGCGGCGGCAGCGGGACCGATTATCCGCCGCCACCCTTGCGTACAACCGACGGAATGCTCCGGATTTTACTTGAGTTTAACGTTTCGAAAGACCGCATCGTGATCGACCCTAATTCGCCGACGACCGTGACACGTGCGCGCAATACACTGGCACTGGTGGGAGATGAACGTGATCAGATCTGGTGGGTGATCACACCTGCCCACCGAATGCCGCGATTGATTGGGACTTACCGCAAAATGGGTTTTAACCCGACACCGTACCCAATAGATTTCAAATGGATTCCTCCCTTTGACCCCTTCTTCTTCTATAATTTCAGCGATGGGCTAAGCCTGACCGATGCGGGTGCCCATGAATGGCGGGGGCTGGTATTTTACTATCTCACCGGCAAGATCGACAGCCTTTTCCCCCGACCATGAGACAGTCGCCGCAGTTTTGCGACAGAGCTTATTTCTGCCCCTGATTTCATCCACCCCAAGGTGCACTCACCGGCTTGAGACCTGACAAAAGAACCAACTCGGCCGAGCTCGCATCGGAGCTTAGGTCAGCCGATCCATCAAGCGCTGCAATTCTTCAACATCCACCGCGAATCCGCCCTCGGTCTGTGTCCCCACAACAAACCCAAAGCGCATTCCTACCCGATCCGTAAACTCCTTGTAGGCCATCGCAAAACGATCAGGGGGCTGCAGGACCAACAGGCTGCCAGTTTCTGACATGCTATAGAAAACGTGCGATATATGACTGCCCTCGACGCTGACAACGATTGGCGCATCCAATGTACGGCGGGCAATCTCTTCGGCCTCCAGCCGGGCCGGTTCAACGATATCAAAGCCAAGACCTGCCAGATAGGTCTCAAGCGTGCTTTCACTCGTCAAAATCCGCGCCTCGCCGGTGGCACCTCGCTTAAGGTAGACACCTACGCGTGGGCGGCAGTCATTTTGACCGAGATTCGCGCGTAACCGGTCGCGCAGTATGCGGTAGCGCGCGCGCCTGAGAGCATTCTGACCATAGTCTTCATAGAGTGTCAGCCGCCCGATGCGCGCCCGTTGCACCAGAGGCGGTGCCGGCAAGTCAAAGAGAGCCCGATAGCCCGCCTCATGGCCATAAGATTTGGTCTGTACGACAATCTTGTGCGCCTCATCGCCAGGCAATAGTTCTTGTGGCAGACTATCAGTCAGAAACGGCCCAAAGAACCCACTTCCTGCAAAGCACGAGACCAGAGTCGCCTCGGGCATATCAATCGTCCGTGCGCCTGTCCGATCCCAGAGCTTCGCCTTGCCGTATCCGGGGAAATACTTCGCTGCCCCTTTGTAGACAAATGGCCCCGATATCGTGGCATCATTGACGGTAAAGGCCCGAGTGGCCGCGTTTTCATTGGGACCCCCGTTAATCAGACCCATCTCGAATGGCCAGGTGCGCCAGGGCGAAAGGCCAGTCACTTTTTCCAATGCACCCTCTGGATGGAATGCGGGCGGGATATGCGTGGTCTCTGCCGGGGCAATCTCATCTATTTGGTGAGCCATATCAAAAACATGGTGGTGCTTTCTGGCGATCAGGCGATGACCGGCCCGAACTACCATCGGCCAGTTCAACGTCATTGAATTAGTACCTGTTCAATAATTCGGTCCTGAGAAGCCTCATCCAGATCAAAAAACATTGGCAAGCAAAGTACCTCATCAGCTGTGCGGCTCGCGACAGGCAAAAGGGTCGGATCCGCTGACGGAAGGGTATTATAGGGCGCAAAATTTGTAATCAGCGGGTAGAAATAGCGTCGGGCAAAGATGTTTTCCGCACTAAGCCGCGCAAACAGCGTTTCTCGGTCTACGTGACAATCAGGCCCCAGCAGGATTGGAAAGGCATAGTGGTTATGTCCTGACACCCCTGTCGGGCTTACGCATCGCAGCCCATGGATATCGCCCAAATGGTCCTGATAGCGTTGCGCAATCACTGCCCGGGCGTCCAGCACAGTCTCTATCTCACATAATTGCGCCAGACCGACAGCCGCGCTGAATTCGTGCATTTTGGCATTGATGCCGATATCATCGACGCCCAATCCATCGGCAATGCCGAAGTTGGCCAACTGATCTATGGCAAGCTTTGTGGCACGATCAGGCGCCACTACAGCTCCCCCTTCGAATGTGTTGAACACCTTGGTCGCGTGAAAACTCAGCACTGACATATCGCCATGGCGTAGTACCGACTGGCCGTCGCGGTGCACACCAAAAGAATGCGCTGCATCATAAATGATCTTAAGCCCGTTACGTGTGGCCACATCCTCGAGACCCTCAACATCGCAAGGCGTGCCAAAGACGTGCACAGGCAAGATCGCACGGGTTTGCGGCGTAATTGCTGCTTCGACTTGCGCGGGATCCAGATTGAGCGTCGAAGGGTCAATATCGGCAAAGACCGGCGTGGCACCTGCAAGTTTGATTGCGTGTGCCGTGGCCACAAAGGAAAACGGCGTCGTGATCACCTCACCAGATGTGATCCCTGCCTGCTTCAGGGCTAGCACTATTCCCAGCGTGCCATTAGCCACCATCGAGATATGCTCCACGCCCAGATACTCGGCCAGTGCCGACTCGAACCGGTTCAGCAGAGGGCCGTTGTTGGACAGCATCCGACTATCCCAAATTTCTTCAAGAAACGGTAGAACTTGTGCCAGCGGAGGCAGATTGGGACGCGCCACATGAATGGGTGGCCATTTCATCATAGAAGCCTCCTCACTCGATCCGGTCACAGACCATCAAAATAAGTAACATTTCTGCACGGATCGCCCCTGCGCCAATATCGCGGAGGTCTGGTCTTTTCAAGATGCTGTAAACTCCGCACAAATTCAATGCCGTTCAGGAGTGTAGGAAACTTGGGTGTCTGGTTGTGTTAGGGTCGGTTCTTTTTAAAGATAACTCTCAGGGAGGCACTGTAAAGTTAGTGCAAGGTCAGCGCTGATGTGGGATGGGGCCACATGATCAAAGCGAACGCCTCACCACCAGATCTCACCACTCCACCCGGCGCCCGTCACAGACCTGCTGACCGGATCATATGATCCATTCTTCGGGAAAATGTTGCTTCAAATGTGTGTTTGCGGGCAAAAGCCAACGCGCGAGGCATGGCGGCTGCAATCGCATGCCGATCTTCGTGCAGTCGCGCAATACGCTTTGCCAACAGTTCCGGTTTGCCAATAGGACTAAGGAAACCAGCGCTGGAATGAGAAACGATACCGTTGAAGGCTTCGTTTTCATATCCAGTCATAGCAACCCCGCAAGACATTACTTCGGGATATGTACTGGATGGATCCCCTTGTGGGTGCGGGCAAATGAAAAGGTCTGTGCGCGTCTTGAGATAGGGAATCCATTCGGTCATGAAGTCCATTGGTTTATGCAATGTCACGCAATCAGCCAATGGCGGTTCTGAAATTGCGGACCGCAATTGCTCTGCCTGTGGACCATCCCCAACAATATCAAGCGAAAAAGGTACTCCGAGCTTGATCAGGGCCTTGGCAATCAGAGGAAAGTCAAGAACCCCTTTCATTTCCGCCAGTCGCCCACCAAAAACCAATCGCAGGGGGCGATCGCTCAAAACGTCTGAAATCTTTCGCGACAACGCGTCATCTGACAGAATGTCTGCCTGCCGTACGCGGTTGTCGAAAAACAACAGCGCGTTCGGTTGTAGCGGTCGGTAGAGATCATACGTAGGCGTCCCACTGCATTGTAGACCCGCCGCTTTATGCAACATTTTTTGCCGCTTACGTTCGGCCCCCTGTAACCAAACCTTTCGCCTGAACCGGATAACGGGGTTCGACACTTCTGTGTCCACGATCTGGCGTTCTGTCTTGGGCGAGTATTCACTGACGAAAACCACGGGGACGTCCATCCGGTTGCAAAGTCTCAGCATGGTCGCCTCTTCTGGCCCCAAAAAAGCCATGACACCAGCTGCGTCCGTTAGGCGGGAGGCAAGTTTTTCGGGGTCCTGTGGGCGGATCTCAATGTGGTTTGGACCTTTGCCCAGAGTCACTTCAGCTGGATCAAGATCGCGAATGGGCTGGTTCGTCACACGCGCCAGAGTCGTAACTGGACCCGGCCACGATTTGGCATATTCAGCCGCTCCATCAAGATACTTCTGAGTGAGAAATAGGCGCCCATCAGTATCTGCGCTGGCCGACAGGACCGGCAGCAAAATCAATTCTGGATCGTTCATAAATTATCATAAACCGCAATTGATGCTCCTTAATGGAATGTCATACTTCAGAGAGAGTCAAGTGCCGCATAGCGGCGTCAATGGGCGTCGTTGCTCGGATACCTAATAGTTTGGAACACGCACTAGACAAGACCGACTTCAGACACCGCGTTCGAAGATTGGACTGCCAAATCCGGTCATCCGGTTGAGAACTCGTCTGCCAATCTTAGCTGGTAGTGTCGAAAAGTTTCTAATTTTAGTTGAGTCGCGCCAAGTCCGACACTTTCCCGAGTCCAAGCCAGGATTGAAGAGTTGAACAATTTCAAAGGCGCGTAGTACCCGAAGTTCGAAATCTTTTACGCCGTGTACTTCTACGTTCGCTTTCCCGTTTCGCATCGCGACCTCGAAGAAATCATGGCAGAACGTCGGGTCGATTTAGATCATCTCAACCGAGTTGCGGACCTGTCGCGATGACGCGCGGTACTGGCGTGACCATAAGAGTTTCGATCCGCTGGAAGCAACGGCACGCCTTCACCGCCGCCATGTCTAGATCCATCCATTCGCGAACGGCAATGGACGCTGGGCGCGGTTGATCCCGGCGGATGCAATATGAAGTATATTGACTAAAACGATTGACGCAGAACCGGACCGTTTTCCGGCTGACAATCACATTCCGCGTAGTCAAAAGGTCTTTAGCATCAGCCGTACTCTGAACTAACCGAAGGTACGCTCAGACCGCGCAAGCAATGATCTCACGAGGAAAACGGAAGCCCTTTAGGCGCGGGATCTCGGTTGGATATATGCATCAGAGGGCGATAGTCAAATCAAGCGCGACAACAACTTGGCAATCCCGGAGCGGGAAGTCAGGCCTCCAGACGACAGTATAGCGCGGCAGCAAGACGGCCGCGTTCGACGAGGCTGTCGACTTCGATATGCTCATTCAAAGTGTGCAACGCCTTCCCTCTCACTCCGATGGAATCGAGCGTCGGCAAACCGAGAAACCCGGTGAAATTGCCGTCCGACCCGCCACCTGCAGAGCTTCCGGTCATTTCAAAGCCAATTTCACCCGCGATTTCCTGTGCGAGCGATAGCATCGCCATGGTGCCGGGCTGGTTTGGCTCCCACACTGGGCGGGTCACGCCGCGGCGGACCTCCATCACGACGTCACCGTCGTCGGAGTTGAACGCCATCATCTTGGCAACACCTTCATCCAGCAGCTCCTGGGTCTTGGCCATGGTCAGCACCTCGGCATCGCAGACTGAAGAGACGCAGTTGACCCACTGCCCGGCGTTGAAAACTCCGACCGAGAAGGTGCAATCATCGGTCGTCATGCCTTCGATCTGTGCCACCGCTTTCGCCATTTCTGCGATCGCCGAGCGGCCATCGGCCAAGGCCCAACCTGCATGGCTCGGCTTGCCCCGCGTCCGAAGGTTGAAGCGTGCGATGGCGTAACGCCCGATCACGGCACCACCGTCCCGGTGGGCGGGTTCGGGGACAAGGATGTATTTATGCCGTTTCGCTTCTGTCTCGATGAGTTCGCGAGTCAAGGGCGTACCGATCTCTTCGTCCGGCGTGAAGAGGACGGTAACGGGCAATGGTGTCGTCACGCCCGCCGCGAGAAGTTTGCGCAGGGCGTCCAAAAAGACATAGTTTCCGCCCTTCATGTCCAGAATGCCGGGACCATAGCAGAGATTGCCATCCCGCCGGAACGGCAATTTTTCCAACGTACCGATCGGATGCACCGTGTCCAGATGACCGAGCAACAGGATACCGCCCTGCCCCGCGTTCGGATGCGGCATCGTTGCGCGCACACTGTCGCCAATCCCCCTACGGCCCGGAATGCGTTCCACGCGGGCACCAAGCGCCGCCAGTTCATGCTGAACCAAATCCATCATGCGGTTGACGGCAACGGCGTCGAATGTCGGGCTTTCGGTTTCGATCCAAGGCTTGAGACCGGCAAGCATCTCGTCGGCGTCAAAAGGCAGATCAAGCGGGTTGGTCATCGGGTAGGCTCCTGTCCCAAACTGGCACAGGGCCGACCTGGGGTATTGTGGAAATTGAGAGAGGTAGACGGATCAGAGTTGAACAGCCTTACCCCTTGGGCAGACGGGTTTCGACGATGCGCGCATAGATTGATGCCCCGACCGGCAGGATCGCATCATCCAGTACGAAAGCCGGGTTGTGCAGCGGAACGCTGCCCGCATGCCCGACCCGGCAATAAGCGCCCGGCACAACCTTGAGCATGTCGGCAAAATCTTCGGAACCAGTCGCCTGTTCGGTAGATTCTGCCGCCATATCGTCGCCCACGATATCGGCGGCGGCGGCGACATAGGCGGTGGTCAAATCGGCATCATTCATCAACACGTCGAAAACGTTGCGCAGATCGACCGTGATTTCGATCCCGTAAGCCTGTGCCATCCCGGCGCAAAGCTCGCGGATACGGGCGTCTGCCATCTCGGAGACGTCATCGTGGAAATAGCGGATCGTGCCCGAAATCGTCGCCGTGTCCGGCACCACGTTATAGGCCGAACCCGCGTTGAATTTGGTTACCGACAGCACCACCGGTTTGGTTGGCGGCGTATTGCGGCTGACCACGCTTTGCAGTTGCTGCACCAGACTGGTGCCGATGACGATGGGGTCTTTCGACTGATGCGGCATCGCCGCGTGGCTGCCGGTGCCTTTGACGGTGATGTCAAAGAACGACGCGCCGGCCATGGCAGGACCCGGGGTTACACTGACGACGCCGGGTTCGGAATTGGGATCGTTGTGCATACCGTAAATTTCGTCGCAGGGAAATTTTTCGAACAGTCCGTCCGCGATCATGCGACGCGCACCGCCCAGACCCTCTTCGGCAGGCTGGAAAATCAGGACGACCGTGCCGTCGAAATCGCGCGTTTCCGCCAAGTATCGCGCAGCACCCAGCAGCATGGTGGTATGCCCGTCATGACCACAGGCATGCATACGTCCTGGATTGGTCGAGGCATAGGGCACCCCAGATGCCTCAACGATCGGCAAAGCATCCATATCGGCGCGCAGGCCAACGCGGCGATTGCCACCGCCCTGCCCCTTGATCAGCGCGACCACGCCGGTCCCGCCTAGACCCTCGTGCACCTCGTCCACGCCATAGGCACGAAGCTTTTCAGCGACAATGCCAGAGGTCCGCACCTCTTCGAAACCCAGTTCGGGATGCGCGTGAAAATCCTGACGGATCTCGGTCAGTTCAGCGGCAAAGGCTTCAATTTTGGGGATAACACTCATGCGGTGGCTCCTTGATGTCCGGGCACGCCATCCAGCGCGCAAAAGTTTGCAAAGTCCCAACGACGGCCGGGGGCCGCCTCAATCAGGTTTCTCGTGTACTCGTGATGGGGGTCAGACAGAACTTGGCCTGCAGGGCCGTGCTCTACAACCAGCCCCTTTTGCATCACCAGCACCTCGTCACAGATTTGCGCGGCGACGCGCAGATCGTGGGTGATGAACAGCATGGCGACGCCGAATTTTTCCTGAATGTCGTCGAGCAGTTCCAAGACCTGCGCCTGCACACTGACGTCAAGCGCGGATACAGCCTCGTCCGCGACCAACAGGTCGGGCTTCATCGCCACGGCGCGTGCAATCGCGATACGTTGGCGTTGCCCTCCCGAGAATTGATGCGGATAGCGGTCCAGCGCATCGCGTGGCAGGTCCACAAGTTCCATCAACTCGGCGGCCTTCTCCATCGCCTCGTCACGCGACGTGCCAAAATTGATCGGCCCTTCGCACAAGCTGCGCGCCACCGTCCAGCGCGGATTAAGCGACCGGTACGGGTCTTGGAATACGATCTGCAAATGCTTGCGATGAGGCTGCAACTGGCGACGGGTCAGCTTTGCAATTTCACTTCCCGCGAGGGTGACCTTGCCCGCCGTTGGATCGATCAGCCGCATGATGCACCGTGCAACCGTGGATTTGCCTGATCCCGACTCGCCCACAATGCCAAGTGTCTGGCCCGGCGCGATGGTAAAGCTTACATCACGCGCTGCCTTGACCTCATCGGATTTCCGAAAGAGGCCACCGCCGCCATAGGTCATGTTCAGCCCCTCGACCGTGACCACGTTTTCTTTCGCGGACGCGGCACGCGCCATGCGTGGTGTCAGATTGGGCACCGCAGAGAGCAGCTTTTTCGTGTAGTCTTCTTGCGGATTGGTCAGCAGATCGCGGATCGGCGCGCGTTCAACGATCCGGCCCTTCTGCATGACGCTGACGGTATCGGCGATTTCGGCCACAACACCCATGTCATGGGTGATGAACAGCACAGCTGTCCCCTGACGTTCCTGCATTTCAGCGATCAGTTTCAGGATCTGAAGCTGCGTCGTGACGTCCAGCGCCGTCGTCGGCTCGTCCGCAATGAGCAGGTCAGGATCGAGGATTAGCGCCATAGCGATCATGATGCGTTGCCGCTGGCCACCCGAAAGCTGGTGCGGGAAGGCGGAATAGATCCGCTCGACATCTGGCAAATGAACCTGTTCCATCATGTCGATGGTGCGTTTCTTTGCCTCTGTCTGGGACAGATCAGTGTGCATGTTCAGCACTTCTTCGATCTGTTCCCCGACACGCAACACAGGGTTCAGGGCGGTCATAGGCTCCTGAAAGATCATCGCGATCCGACGCGCCCGCAATTCTCGCATTTGCGACGCGGTCGCGTTGGTGATCTCAAACCCCTGAAGATCGATCAAACCGCCTCGAATTTCCAACGCATCCTTTGGCAGCAATCCCATCGCCGCCAGCGACGTGACGGATTTGCCCGAGCCGGATTCCCCCACGAGGCAGTGGGTTTCGCCTGCACGGATATCAAGGTCGATCTCGTTAAGCACGAGGGGCGCGTTCGGACGGCCCGTCAGGCCGACCTCAAGCTTGCGGATTTTCAGGACGCGCTTGGCATCCGAGAAGTCCTTGGATTTGAACTCCATGCTTCAGCCCTCCCGCTTTTTCATGCGTGGATCAAGAAGATCGCGCGCCGTGTCGCCCAACAGGTTGATCGCAAGAATACAGAGCGACAACATGAGCCCCGGCCAAAAGATCAGCCCCGGTTTGATTTGAAAGTATGTTCGGCCCTCGGCCATGATGTTCCCCCAGGTCGGGATCTCGGTCGATACACCTGCACCAAGAAAGGACAGGATCGCTTCGATCAGAATGGCCGAGGCGCAGATATACGTCCCCTGAACGATCAACGGCGCAAAGGTATTAGGCATCAGATGCTGGACCAGGATTTTTGGCATGGAGGACCCAAGCGCTATGGCGGCTTCGACATAGGGTTCTTCGCGAGCCGACAAAACGACCGACCGCACAAGGCGCACGACGCGTGGCACCTCTGGCACGGTGATCGCGATGATCACCGATGACAGGCTGGGCCCATTCAGCGCGACCAGAGCAATCGCCAGGAGGATCGCAGGAATTGCCATGAGGCTGTCCATGATCCGCATGATGATGCCGTCCGCCGCGCGAAAGAACCCCGCAACCAGACCGATCATCAGACCCACGGCGATGCTGACCACAGCAGCGCCGATGCCGATCAGCAAAGACACCCGCCCGCCCATCATGACGCGTGAGAATATATCGCGTCCGTAGGGATCGGTGCCGAGAATATGTGCCTCTGACGGCGGTTTGAGACGTGCCATTGCATCCATCGAGAGCGGATCATATGGAACGTAAAATGGAGCAAGGAGCGCGGCCAGAACAATAGCCACGAGGATCACTGCGGCGATCATGGGACCGACGCCGACGCGCGCGCCCGCGGGGAGGGAAAACAGCCCGGTCAGCACCTGAAAGGCGCTGTGTCGTGATGTTGGGGTCTCTGTCATGTCAGTACCGGATCCTTGGATCGAAGAAGGAATATGAGACGTCGACGAGCAAGTTTACGAAAACGTAGATGCCTGCGGTCAAAAGGATCATCGCCTGAATGACCGGATAGTCACGCGCGAGGATGGCATCGACTGTGAGCCGCCCAATCCCGGGGATATTGAAAACGCTTTCCGTCACCACCACACCCGAGATCAGCAGGGCGAAACCGGTCCCGATGATCGTCAGGATTGGCACTGCGGCGTTGCGCAGCGCATGGCGAAACAGAACGACGTTTTCACGCACGCCCTTGGCGCGGGCGGTACGGATGTAATCTTCACCCAGCACTTCGAGCATGGAGGCCCGCGTCATCCGCGCGATCAACGCAATGTAGATCGTTGCAAGCGTGAGCGACGGCAGGATTGCGCGGGAAAAGAAGGCGCCAAAGCCGTCTGACGGTGCCTTGTACCCCTGTACAGGCACCCAACGCAGTTCAATCGCGAAGATTTGGATCAGGATATAGCCGATCACGAAGACCGGCACCGAGAACCCCAGAACCGAAAACGACATGACGAGAAAATCGACCCAGGTACGATGGCGCCAGGCGGCGATCACCCCCATCGGCACAGCCAGAAGGACCGAGATCGTAATCGTCATCATGGCGATGTTGATGGTCGGACCCAACCGGTCGGCAACCATGCCCGCAACCGATGTATTGGACAGCAGCGAGGTGCCCAAATCGCCGCGCAGCAGCTGGCCCATCCATGTCATGAACTGCGTCAACAGCGGATCATTCAGGCCAAGCCGGTCGCGGATACGTTCAAGCTGTTCGGGTGTGGCGGCATCCCCGGCGAGGATCGCCGCCGGATCGCCAGGTGTCAGGCGCAGCAGCAGGAACACGAAGATTGCCACGATGATCATCACCGGGATCGTCGCCAGCACGCGCTTGAGAATATAGAGGAACATGCTCCGTGCTCTCCTTAAGAACTTGCGGAATGGAGGGCGCGGCTTGCGCGCCCTCCGTCGCGGATTACTCTGCGGATTTAGTCATGTTCCAGAACACCGGGACCGGCGACGGGATCATGTTATCGATCGTGTTCCGGCGTGCCTGCGGAATGATGTATTCGCCCATCATCACGTAGTTCACGTTGTCCATCACATGCTCTTGAATCTTGACTGCCACTGCCTTCTTGGCAGCCTCGTCGCTGGCCGCAACAAATTCTGCGCGCAGCTCTTCGATTTCCGGATCGGTCGGCCAGCCAAACCAGGCTTCGTTTCCGCGACCATTGACCATCACGTTGATCAAGGGGTCCGACACTTCGGGCACCATCCAATTGGTAAAGAACATGTTCCAACCACCTTCAGACACCGGGTTCTGCTGGGCGCGTCGCTGTACGACAGACTGCCAGTCCATCGACTGCATATCGACCTCAAAACCGGCCTCGCGCAACGCCTGAGCGGCGACGACGGGCTGGTTGATCAGGCTGATCACATCCGTAGGTGCCATCAGAACGATCGGCGTGCCATCATAACCGGCCTCTTCCAAAAGTGCCTTAGCTTCTTCGATGTTGGCACCACCGGTTAGAACCTCGGAACCTGCCTCATCCCCAAGAGGGGTCGAGCAGCCAAAGATAGCGCCACAAACGTTGTAGTACTCCGGGTCGCCCTGCATCGTCGCCAGCATGGATTCCTGGTCCAGCGCTGCCATCGCGGCCTGACGGATCAGCTTGTTGTCGAAAGGAGGGTGCAGGTGATTTGGGCGCCCGATGGTGACGTATCCCAGTTCGTCGCGCTTTTCGACGATGACATCCGGATTGCTTGCAATGATCGGCATCAGGTCGATCTGAACCTGTTCGAGATAGTCGATTTCGCCTGCGGACAAGGCATTGATCGCGGTCAGTGAGTCCGGCATCGTGGTCCAGACGACTTTGTCCACGTTCACAACCTTGCCACCTGCCATCCACGAGGCCGGTTCGTCGCGCGGAACATAGGCGTCGTATTTTTCATAGGTGACGTTCACGCCGGGTTCATATTCCGCCTCGTTGAACACAAACGGGCCAGAGCCGACATATTCAGTGATCGTCTCGTCTGCTGATGTTGCAGCAACCCGAGCGGGCATGATGAACGGCGGTACGGCGGATTGTTTGGAAATCACATCGAGCAACGGCGCAAAAGGTTTGGTCAGCGTCCAGACAATGGTCTTGTCGTCCGATGCCTCGAGGCTTTCGGTTACGTCAAAGATCAGCTGGCCACCCGAGTCTTTCTTGCCCCAACGGCTGAGTGAAGCAACGACATCAGCCCCCGTTACCGGTGCGCCGTCGTGAAACGTCAGGCTGTCGCGCAGGGTGAACGTATAGGTCAGCCCATCCTCGGAAATTTCCCAATCCGCCATCTGTGGCTGAGGTGCGAAAATCTCGTCCACCGCCGTCAGGACGTCATAGATCATATAGCCGTGGTTGCGGGTGATATGAGCCGTGGTAATCACCGGATCCAGCACGCGCAGACCAGAGTGCATCACGGCGGTGATGGTGGTTTCATCCTCTTGCGCAGCCAAGGCGCCCGGCGCAAGCAACGCGGTCCCCATCAGCAGCGCCGCAGCCAGGCCGCGGGTATTTGTCAGGGTCGTTCTCAAAGTCAGCATGCTTGTTCCCCATGTTGGTTGTCGAGTTGTTGAAGTTGGACCTCGGCGGGTTCTCCGCCAAGGTCGGTGCGCGTCTTTTCTGCGCGCGCGGCCCCGAACACGGGACCGTTTGGCGATAGCCGTAACCCTGGACGTAACCGAGTAAACGGCAGGTCCGCAGGATCAAACG
The DNA here is from genome assembly GCF_039973035.1 of Sedimentitalea sp. Taxonomy (NCBI): domain Bacteria; kingdom Pseudomonadati; phylum Pseudomonadota; class Alphaproteobacteria; order Rhodobacterales; family Paracoccaceae; genus Sedimentitalea; species Sedimentitalea sp. Next base: position 45,512 of record NZ_JBDWLR010000029.1, on the reverse strand, counting down.
GCATCGGGCCCGGCGCCCGCGCGACGAGGATGTCGCGCGCAATCGGCGCAAAATCGGCCCGGAAGTGAGTTGAGCTCTTGACGACAAGGATCGCCTGATCTTCTGGGATGACACCCGCAGATCTAAACATCTCGCGGTCTGCCATCTGCGCGATACGGCTGGTAACAACCACGCGCACACCGCCGATCCGCAGGCAGGCCGATGGACCCAGATCAAGCCGTGTGCCCCCGTAATAAGGCCCAGTGGCATGCAGTTTACCGTCCGAAAGGCTCTCGATCACGGCCGACGTTACGACCGGGGTGTCGTCGGGCAGACCGGGGTGACCGCCGATGCGAAACTCTGCGGTTGAACCTTGTCCCGCGTCGTGGGCGGCGCGCGCTGCGACAGGATCAACGATCAGACCAATCGCGGCGTTTTGTGCATCCGCGCGGATCAGAGCGCGCAGCATTCCAGTGGTTGCTGATACACCGCCAGCCCCCGGGTTATCTTGGGTGTCGGCAATGACAACAGGTCCGTGACCGCCCGCTGCGACGAGTCGCGAGGCCTCGGAAATTGCATCATCAGGCGTGTAGGTGAGATTGTCGAACTCCGCTTCGGCGGCCTCATAGGCTGCGGCGATGTGATCCGCCGCCTTATCTGCGGCCACCTGCGTGTCAGCAAACGCGATCGCTGTCGGGCCACAATCAGGTATGTCCGCCGCCGGAAAGCCCATGAAGAGAGACGCCGACATAGCGCCATTTGCTTCCACATCCGCAAGCTCGGCATAAAGACGGACGGCGGGGGCCAGATCGGTCGATTGAAACGGGATCGGAACAAGGTATGACATGCGGCGATAGGCCTTTGCCGGACGTGTTCCGGTCTGCATCATTTCGCCCAGCAATCGCGCGGCGCTGGCGCCGGTGGCTGCCATGTCCACATGCGGATAGGTGCGAAACCCGACAAGACCATCAACGAGTTCCACAAACTCTTGCGAAATATTTCCGTGAAGATCAAGCGCCGCCACGATAGGCACGTCCGGCCCCACGACAGCGCGCACACGTCGCGCAATCTCGCCCTCGCCATCGTCCAGATGCTCAGCGACCATAGCTCCGTGCAGATCAAGAAACACACCGTCGAGCGGCCCGGCGTCGCGGATACCAGCAACGATCTCATTTGCAATCTGCTCAAACGCATCGCGGGTCACATGCGCCGATGGGATAGCACCGGCCCAAAGAACCGGCACCACGTCCCAACCTTGCGCGGTGGCCACGGATAGCGCCCCTGACATCCCGAGGTTCACGCTTTGGAAGGCCTCAATCAAGTCAGCGCCGCGCGTCATTGGGACGTAACCACCGCCAAACCGAAATGCTTCAAGGTCTGCCGGCGAGGGAGCAAAGGTATTAGTTTCGTGAAGGAAGCCAGAAAATGCTACTCTCAAACCCGTCTCCATGCGTATTCCATCTGCTTGTTCAAGATCATGAGCCTTGGTGCCTAAGATCGATTCTTGTGTATCGCACTGCAATACGTCTATAGTGCATAGCAAGCGTAGTGATGTGCTTGAAGATTTGTCAACCCAGAGAGCTACATGCCCAGCATTCTTCGCGTCGACCCACCAAGAACGACTAATTTTCAGTCAGATGACGATCGCCTTTTTGTCAAATCTGTCGGTCGCGCCATGCTGGTTCTCAGCGCCTTCCATCATGCCAGCGGCCCTCTCAGTCTGACCAACGTTGCAAAGAATGCCGGGATCGACAGATCAGCGGCGCAGCGGTTGATCCATACCCTGCTCAAGCTCGGCTATATCCGCCGAAGCGCGGATGATCATGGTTACCTGCCTGGTTTCAGACTGCTCGATCACACACTGGACTTGCTTCGGCTTGACCCCGTTGTACAAAAGGCAACGCCCGTTCTGCTCGAACTGCGTAAAACCATCCGCGAACGCGTGGATTTCAGTCTCTACGACGAAACCCGCCTGATCTATGCCTTCCGCATCCAAAGCAAACGCGAAACCTTCTACGCGACCCTCGTAGGCCACAGCGTCCCCACCCCGTGCACGGCAGGCGGGCGCGCGGCGCTATCGGCATTGCCCGATACTGAAGCGCAAGAAATTGTCAAACGCTCTACGATACCGGAATACACGGCCCAGACCGAAACTGACCCCGAAAAGATCATGGCACTTGTCAGACAGGCGCGCAGCGATGGTTTCGCCCTCGTCGTGAACGAATTCGTGCAAGGTGAAGTCGCCATTGGCGTGGCGGTTACAAACCGCGACGGCTTACCGCTGGGCGCAATCCACGTCGCCGGATCGTTATCAGAGTGGACACCAAAGGACTTCGTGGATCAGGCGGCGCCGGTGACGCTTGAGGCCGCTAGGGCCATCAACGGAAGCCTCTGACACGGGGGACGGGCATTACCAAGTGGTTTGTCGCGCTTGATTTGGCTATCGCTCTCTGATGAATACATCCAACTGGTATGCCGCGCTTATAAAGCATTTGTTTTCCTCGTCAGCTCATTGATTACCAAGTCTGGGCGTACCGGCGGTTAGCTCTGGATCAATCGTTTTCGTAAACGCTTTCAGATCGCACCCGCAGGGGTCGACCGTGACCGAACGACAAGGGACGTGTCGCAAAGTTCAACGAAAGGTGAGCCGGCAGCTTTATCGGGGCAAGGTTACAGCATCATTACCATTTCAGCAGCCTGTTAGACGTCAGTCGTATTTCTAAGCGCCCGCGCCTTATTCTATGGTAAGCAGCAACTGAAGGACGCGGGAGGCTGATATCATGTTGGAGAACGCCCTCTTGTTGGGGTCGGACGGCTCGCCGATTCAGCACGAGGGGCGCATCCATTCTAATGATTGGGACGAAGTTCAGGCGTTTTGCCGCGCTACATATATGCCCTATCAGGTAAGCCCGCTGGATAGGTTTTCGCGACCGAAATCCACCATGTTGTCAGCGAGAGCGGGGCGCGTCACGGCATCACGATTTTCCTACGGGACAGGCATCCATCTGGACAAATTCGATTCGGAAGCCGGCAATATCCTTGTTCTGAACACCCTGCGCGGCAAGCTGAATCACCAGTGTGATCAAGAACCTGCATCAACCTGTGCAGGAGAGAGTTTCGTCGTCGATTGTTCGCGTACCGACTACTGGCTGGACGCTGATCCGGATCATATGCAATTCAACCTGACGATACCGCATCAAGTGATGGAGGAAGTCGCCGAAAAATGGTTCGGCTTTGTGCCGGACAATTCGCTCTGGACGCGGCGCGTAAAGTTCGGCGGGCCGAATTCGCGCTGGATGGCGCTTCTGGAGTATGTGTCCCGGACGATGTGCGCCGATCTTCCGCTTTCGAAAGATGGTGCGATGGCGCGCCATCTTGAGGAATTGGTCTGTCTCGACCTGTTGCAAGAATGGGCCGCTGGTGCGGGCATTTCGCTCGAAAGAGGGGCAAGAACCGCCGCGCCCTATTATGTCCGTCAGGCCGAAGAAATAATGTCGGCAGAGGCAAGGGAAGCACCCACAATTGGCGATATTGCCAAACGTATCGGCGTATCGGCACGAACGCTGTCAGAAGGGTTCCGCCGCTTTCGTGGGACGAGCCCGCTTGCGTTCCTGTCAGCGCGCCGCATCCAAGGGCTGCGCGCCGATCTTGAGGCCGCCACATCGGACAGCACGGTGACCCAGATTGCTGCCGCGTGGGGCTATGTAAACATGGGCACACTTGCGGGCAACTATCGCAAGCGGTTCGGGGAATTGCCCTCCAACACCCTGAAAAGAATGCCTTCTCCAAAATAGCGCCTGTGTCATAGCGTCGTGCTCCAGCGCTTTACTTCCGAATACGGACAGCCCCTTCCGATATCGAACAGACAGTATCTGTCCGGTCGCCGTAACCTCTTCATCAGATTGGTAAGGGAGGAAACCATGACAAACATGAAAACAGATTGCGATGCGGTACTATCCGGCGTCGTGAGCAGCAATCCACGTGTTCCTGGCGTGGTTGCAATGGTCACAGACCGCGAACGCGACATCTATTCCGGCGCAACTGGCGAACGGGTTCTGGGCGGCACTGCAATGACTGAAGATACGGTCTTTGCCATTTTTTCGACAACCAAGGCGATTGCCGGAACGACGGCGTTACAATGTGTTGAAGACGGTTTGCTCGATCTTGATGCGCCTGCAAAAGACTATGCACCTGCCATCGGCAAACTACAGGTCATCGAAGGCTTTGACGATGCGGGCCAGCCAATGTTGCGGGCGCCGAAATCTGACGTCACGACCCGTCAGTTGATGCTGCATACCGGTGGTTTCGGCTATGACTTCTTTGATGAAAACTACAAGCGGATGGCCGAAGAACACGGGCAACCCTCTGTTGTATCAGGCACCCGCGCGGCCATCGAAACGCCGCTGCTGTTCGACCCGGGTGAGCGCTGGCAGTATGGGTCAAACATCGATTGGGTCGGTCAGGTGGTCGAAGGTATTCGCGGCAAACGGTTGGGCGAGGTCATGCGCGAACGTGTGTTCGATCAACTCGGCATGACCGACATCGCATTTACCCGCACCGATGATATGAAAGCCCGGTCTGCAACGATCCATGGGCGGGGCGAGGACGGCGGCCTGACGCCAATGGCCGACTTTGCGCTACCCGATAACCCGGAAGTGGATATGGGGGGGCACGGGCTTTACGGTACGGTTCCGGAGTACATGAAGTTCATCCGCATGTGGCTGAACGACGGCGCTGGCCCGAATGGCCGGGTCCTGAAACCGGAAACAGTGGAATGGGCCGTGAAAGGCGCACTGGTGCCGCCACAAAAGGTGACGATGTTGCCAGGCGTGATCCCGAGCCTGTCCAATGACGCAGAGTTCTTTCCGGGTCAGGAAAAGGATTGGTCCTACACCTTCATGGTCAATTCCGAACAGGCCCCGACGGGCCGCCCCGCGGGATCGATAGGATGGGCCGGACTGGCCAATAGTTTCTTCTGGATTGACCGGCAGAACGGCATCGGCGGCTATTGGGCGACGCAAATCCTGCCCTTTGGTGATCCCCAGTCCTTTGTCGGCTATCTTGACTTTGAAACCGCTGTCTATCAGTCGATCGCCGCCGCCAAAGCAGCCTGATCTACCGATCACGTTTCGCGATGAACATGGGTGCGGGAACTGGTTTCCCGCGCCCATGTCAGTTTGGGAGGACCGAAAATGACCGACTTTATTTCATGGCAAGACCTGCCGAAATGGGTGCCGGGAAAAACCTTGCTGGCCAGCGACGATCTTGGGTGGAAGAACGTCGGGCTGCGCTCTTATCACTACGCGGGGCAGGATGTGATCGTTCCGGCCATGAAAGACTTCATGCTTGTCGGGTATCGCTCGGGCACCACACCGATGCAGCGCCGATTTGACGGACGCTGGACAAAGGAAACTCTCAGTCCCGGTGCGGCATCATTCTTGACGCGGGCACAAAGCGCGCATTGGACGTGGGATGAACCTATTGACGTAACCCACATCTATATTTCGAGCACGCTGATGATCGAGGTTGCAAGCGAAATGTTCGACAGTGTCGTCTCCAGTGTCGCACTGGAGGATGTGCTGCGCACCACCGACCCCGTCATCGCAAATGTCATGAAGGCACTTTCACAAGAGGCGCAAGAGGCTGGCTTGGGCGGCGCGCTCTATGTCGAGTCAATGACCCGCGCCCTCATCGTGCATCTTTTGCGCCAATACGCGATGGTACAAACCCGTGTCGATCGCACGACCGGAGAATTGTCGCCATCAAAAAAACGGATCATCGCAGAATTTATTGAAACCAATTTGCCGGAAACACTGGACCTGTCGGCAATGGCCCAAGAGCTGGGTATGACACCTTGTCTATTCGCACGTCATTTCAAGGCGGCTTTCGGCACCCCGCCATATGCCTATGTCATCGCACGTCGACTTGAACGCGCCCGGCGACTGCTGTCAAATAGTGATCTGGCTATCAAAGCAATCTCTGCCGATTGCGGGTTCTCAGATCAGGCGCACATGACACGACTTTTCCGTCGCGCGCATGGGGTACCGCCTGCCGAGTTTCGAAGGGGCCTTCAGTAAGAGAGGCCGCGGCGTGAAATGCCGCAGCCTCCGGTTTCAGAGCGGGCATTAGATCAGGCGATCTCGAAGCCCTCATAGCCACTCTCGGCAACTTCCTTGCACTTCTGGCGGTAGGTTCCCGTACCACCCGTGTAGGACATAAAGCGCCCGGGCTTACCGTCGATGTTGGCACCATTGTACCAACTGTCGGTCTTGGAAAACAGCGTGGCGTTGACGGTGTCGTCGTGGTGCTGCACCCAGGCATCCTCGAACGCTGCGTTCGGTTCGATCACCGTCTTCCCGCTCTCGCGCATGTGCTTGATGCAATCGTTGATCCATTCGGTCTGCTGTTGCAGACACGTGGTCATGTTGCACAGAGCCGCTGATGGTGCCAACGGAACACCGGTCATGAACAGGTTTGGAAAACCGTATTTCTGCAGCCCCATCGATGTGCGGGTGTCCTTGTTCCATTCATCACGCAGATTGAACCCTTTGCGCCCGTTGAAATTGATCCGTGACATGCCCCCGGTGCCGGCATCAAAACCGACCGCCATAATGATAATGTCCAACTCATAGACTGAGCCGTCCGCGAGCTTGATGCCTTCAGGAACAATCTCGGTAATGGCATTGTCGCGCACGCTGATCGCCTCAACATGGGGTAAGAGGTATGTTTCGAGGTAATTGGATTCCAGTGGAACCCGATGCGTTCCGAAACCATAGGTCCCCTTTTTCGGCACCAGAATGTCGATCAGTTTAGGGTCTTTCAGACGTTCGCTCATTTTGTCCCGGACAAACTGCGATACCTCTTCGCTGACCTCCGGGTCAAAGAACATCTCGACGAAGGACGCGAGCCACAACTTGAGCGATCCGTCCGCATGATCCGCCTCCAGCCGCGCGCGGCGCTCCTCGGGGGTCAGTTCGGCCCAGGTCACCTCAAAATCATACTCAAAGCCGGTGAACGTGTCCGGTAGAGTGGATTTCAACTCTTCAAAGCGGTTCTTGTACCAGGCTTCCTCTTTGGGCCCGTATTTGGGGTTCTTCATCGGCAGGACATACTGTGGCTTGCGCACAAAAACCTTCAGGGTCTCCACCTGCGGCGCGATGGTCTGGATCACCTGAATACCGGTGGCGCCAACGCCAATCACGCCAACTTTCTTGCCTGTGAAATCAATTCCTTCTTTCGGATAGAGACCGGTATGGACGATGGTTCCCTTGAAGCTGGCCTGACCGGGAAAGCGGTTCGCCAGCGGCGCCGAAAGCATCCCGGTGCAGCCGATCACATATTGCGCATCGAAGCGGTCGCCCTGCTCCGTCTCGACGGCCCACCGGCCTGTTTCTTCGTTGAAATCCGCAGTCGTGACGCGGCTCGAAAATTTGATGTGATCACGCAAATCCAGCCGGTCGGTAATGTAATGCAACCAACGCTCGATCTCGGGCTGCGCCGGAAAACGTTCGCTCCAAGTCCAGTCCTTGTAGAGGTCTTCATCGAACAGATACTGGTAGATATAGGATTCAGAATCGAACCGCGCGCCGGGATAGCGGTTCCAATACCAGGTTCCGCCAACATCCGTTCCGGCCTCAAGACCCTGAACACTCAGACCCTGCTGTTTTAGCTGATGAAGTTGATAAAGACCTGATACACCGGCCCCGATGACAATTGCGTCAACTTTCGTAGTCATGTTTTTCCTCCCATGATTCACCCGCGAGAAGCCCCCCGATTGCCAAAGCTTTGAGTTGGTGCTCGGAGAGCCTTCGCCGTCGGAGTAGGTTAGGAAGCAGGGCTAAGGCGGTCTTGAACGAAACGTGAGAGTTTGTTGAACGAAACTGGCGTGCGAGGGAGTGGTTTGACGAAGCCTGTTGAACACCGCCCAAGGGCGTTTTGACCGCGAGTCTGGGCGGCAATGACGGGTTCTGATGGAGTGGACATCCCCTATTCGGCCGCGAGGCGTGGTAGCATCAAAGATGCCATTGCGGAGTCGATGACAGAGTTGAGCGAGCCCCGGCTTGGCGAGGTCTTGGCAAGAACATTAAGCCCTTGGGCTACGCAGAGAAGATACTTTGCCTGACTCTCCGGATTTTCCAAGGAATCGCGCTTCAATGCCCCGCAAAATGCAGCTTCCAATCGAGCCAGATGATCAGACATCAACTGGGCAACATCGTCGTCTAACTCCTTGAGTTCGACAAAGGCGTTGGTGCCCAGACATCCCCACCGGCGATTACCGTTAATGATACCGTCCGCGATGAAATCAAAATAGGCGCGGATTCCATCGAGGCCGCAGGGGGTGCTTTCCAATAACTCGAGACCGGGACGGTTCATACTATCCAGATATCGCCGGATGACGGCCAGAAACAGTCCGTGTTTGTTGCCGAATGCTGCATAGACGCTGCCAGGGTTCAGCCCCATTGCGTCGCAAATTTCCTGAATGGGCGCACCAGAATATCCGCGGCGCCAGAACACCTCGATCGCTGCGTCAAGTGCATCATTCTCGTCGAATTCTCTATGTCGAGCCATTCAAGTACCGATATCCGTATGCAGTCAGTCGTATATAGTTGTATTGTAAGGTAATCTGTTTGCCTCGTACAGGGCATGGGCGTCCATGGTGTCGGCACAGCAAGTCCAAACTGGATTCGAGACGGGCCCGCGACAAAGCACGGGCCCGCAATGAAACTCGGCTTGGGGGACCAAGTCCTCTAAGTTGGCTTTTGCATGGCCGCATATTCGCGAGTTGCAAGCACCGAAGAGTAGGTTGATACCGAGTAGGGCACACAAAACGTCAGCAGGATCTTTAGCGCGGCAGTCGTGTCAATATCCCCCTGCAAAAGGCGATCTCCGTGATTGATGATCGCCAAGGCGATACCGACCAGGATGGCAACCCGCGCAGCGCGCGTGACCACGCGCTTGCTGGTGGCGATGTCCCAGAAGCCGGGCACGACACCTTCAGAGATTTTGTGTTCCGTCATGCATCCAGTGTTTCTTGCGTTGCCATTCTGCTTGGTTGTTCGATTAAATCTGCCAGTTCATTGAGAGAGGTCAGGCGGTGATCGGGTTCCATATCAAAGTTCTCCATCTGCATACGCAAGAGTTTGAACATTGTCGACGGACCGACCACCTCGGCAGCTGCTATTTCAGCTGCCAAAGCATCACGTGTCACCCGTTCGATCCAGGCGACCTGAAAACCAAAGTTCTTTGCGGCGCAGGCGTCAAACGCATTCGACGACACGAAAACCGTATTCTCTGGCTTAACGTTGAGCGTTGTTTCGACCAGTGCGTAAGCATCGTCATGCGGCTTGAATATTCCGGCCTTGTCGATGCTGATGATCGATTGCAGTTTTGTATCCAGCCCGGTGTTTGTGACCAAGGCATCGAGGATTTCCTGATTACCATTCGACAGAATAGCGAGCGGCACCCCTTGCAGCGCATCCAGCGCCGTGAGGCAATCGGAATGCGGGTCGAGATGCAGGTATTTGTCCATGATCCGGTCGCGAACGGTCTTGTCGCTGGACACACCAATGGCGTTGAGCGTGTAGATCAGAGAGGCTTCGGTGATCTCCCAAAAGCTACGATAGCTGCCCATCATCGAACGAAGCCAAGTGTATTCTAGCTGTTTCATCCGCCAGACTTGAGTGATCAATTCACCATGATCGGGGAATTCCTCGTTGGTGATCTTTGAAACGGATTGAACGTCATAAAGTGTTCCGTAGGCGTCAAAGACAAATGCGTCGATTGTCATTTTTATTTCTCCTGATGTTTAGAAGTATTTGTGTTTTAGAGGGCCAGAAAGGCAAAGCTGGCTAGAAAGACCGATGCGGCCAACACTGCGTTAAGCGCGCGAACAAGCGGCCAGTTCAATCCTGTGGCCACGCCCCTTGCCAGGGTAGGTAGGAACAGGGCCATCGACATAATCGCAAGAGTTGCTGCGACCGCGGTTTGACTCGCGGGGCCGTTGATCCATGAGGCTGTTGCAGGCGCTCCGATCCAAAGCGGGATCGAGGCGGCAGAGACAAGCGACATCAACCGCAACAACGGCATCTGCCCGCCAAAGGCGCTTGTCATCGCCCAAAGGACACCGGTGAAGCCAACCCAAAGCAGCAGAGTTTGTGCCATGCCGCCGAGTGAGATGTAGAAGAAGGCTTCTGTCTTGGGGATCCCCAGTGCATCCACCTGTTCGCTGCGCGCGAGAAGGGTGGCGAGGCTCCAGAGGAGCCCCGCGATTGGCATGCCCAAGGCGGCCTGCCAACGGCTTTCGGATGAGAGCATGGTGTTTACCACGGTAGCAGCCCCCACAACAGGATCGGCACCCACATCGCGGCAAGGATCAACAACCATGGGCTGCTGTCATAGCGTGTCCGCGTCACATGTGCCCAACCATGCATTTTTTCGACCAATTCCTGCGCGCGGCCACGCTCTTGTGCCGCTTCATCGCCTTTCAGCCTTTCGGCCAAAAGTGACACCAGAATTGTCAGGATGAACCCGGCCGGAACCGAAATCAGCGAGGTCGCGAAACCCAGCTTGGCGACGAGGCCCGTGCCGACCGACAGCCCCGGCAAAACGTAGGGCGACAGCAGGATATAAAGCACCCCGGACACCAAGCTGCCGGTGAAAGCGCCCCAGACATTGATGCGGGTGGACCACACGCCCAGTACGACCATGGGCGTAATGGCAGTGGCGCACATTCCAAAGGCCCAAAAGATCGACGTGATCAGAAACGCCGGTGGATCGAGCGATACGAGAAGGGATACGACGCCCGTACCCGCAAGGGCAAAGTAGCCATAGCGCAGTTGCTTCTTTTCGGACAGGTGCGGACGCAGAACGCCGACGATGTCGTGGCCAACCACGGTTGCCACGCCGATCATCAGTCCTGCAATCGTCGAGACCCCGGCGGCCAAGACGCCTGCGATGACAAACGCCGAAACCCAATCGGGATTGTAGGCGAGGTTCAATAGAAGCGTGGTCTTGTCTGCGGCCTCGGGTGTCAGTTCCTGCCCGATCAGGGCAAAATGATAAACGCCTGCAAATCCCAATGCATAGGTGCCGAGAAACATCAGCCCGACCCAAAGACAGAACCAAGGCACCACTTTGCGGGCCGATTTGATATTTTCAGATGTCAGCACACGCTGTGCCAATTGCGGTAGACCCAGGGTTCCAATTGTCAGTGCAACGAACAACGCAAGATAGAACCGGGCTTCGAATTTCAGGTCAAAGAAAGTCGGTATCCGCTCCAGCAACGTGTCGGTCAGGCTGCCATACCCAAGTGGTGGAAACCAGAATCCGGGCACGCCCATTGCCTTGAGGATTGCGGCAAGTGGTACGATCAGGGCGATCATCATGATGACCATCTGGATCGCGTCGTTATATGTTGCGCCCTTCATGCCTCCAATCGTGATGTATCCAGTAATCACCAATGCAGACAGGATCAGCGACGGTGTATAGGGCAAACCCAGCAGGACCTCGAAAACCTTGGCGATGCCGATGAACTGGCCGACCATGTACATCAACATGATCAACAACATCCAAGCGGCGGCTAGAAAGGCAGTGTTACGCCCGTAGCGGGTTTGGACGAAGTGGACCGAAGTGAACACTTCCATACGGTACAACGATGCGCCGTAGAGCATGACCAACAGTGGAACGCTCAGGATGAGCTGCACCCACATGTAGACAAATGGCAGATGCAATTGTTGGATAAGGGCGACCACCCCGAGAAAGGTCGCGACACTCATCCAGGTAGACGATGCTGCGAGTGAATTGACCACTGGACCAATAGAGCGGCCCGCCAAGTAAAGGTCAGTCGCATTGGCGGTCTTCTTGTTGTTGAAGAGCGCCACGGCGTAATACATGCTGAAAACGGCGATCGTAATCCCCAGGCCCAGCCAAATGTTTTGAAGTTGCCAATCTGCCGGGGTCATTTCGCAGCCTCCGGCAAACCAATGGTGTCGGGCCGCATGGTAGCCAGGCTAGAACCTTCGTGGGCGGACTTGGCATCGCTGAAGTGACCGGCGTTTTCAGCCTCAATCTCATCTTCCAGTTTGTTGGCATAGCGACACCAGACCAGTGACCAGAGTAATACCCCGAGCGAGCCAAGCGTGATTGCGATAAAGTAATGCACTGGCAAACCGAGTATTCGGACACTGTTGTCTGTGCCCAGGAATACCGCCCAAAGGCCGGTATGCCCGAGCAGGACATAGACGATGCCGAACCCGATCGTGGATCGTAGTTCTTTCTTGTAAGCGCTCAAAACAAGCTCCTCCCGTTGTGGTGATAAGAACCGCGACCGTCTCCTCAGCCGTGCGGGTCCCTTCTCGACAGCGCATGGAATACGCCGTGGATACGCACCGTAATTATTCTTGAATTTTAATTCAAGTATAATTAATCACATACTTTCATATGCTTGCGAAACGGTTGACCCGTTCTTTCTCTGAGTGATGCTGAAAACGAGATTTGTCGACCATGCCCACGACAAGATCATATGACTGGAAAGGGTGATGTCACGTAAATTGGACGTCGGATGTCGATGTTCCGGCTTGAGCCTAGACGGGGTGCATGTGACAGCCTTTGATCAACGGCAAGCGCCAACGATTGCCGCCTCAAATCATTGCACATACGATCTGGCTGTACGTATGCTTCAAACCCAGTCTACGCGAGGTCGAGGAAATGTCGGTGGACGTGCAAATTCGGGTCTTTAATCGCACGCAACCTGCGGCGAGGACAGACGCGACCCGGAGATGCCTGGCCTCTGGCTGAGGTGGTTGTGAAAATCTCGGGGCAAATGTTCTGGATCTGGCGTGCGGTCGATCAAAATAGTGTCGTTCTGGAGTAAATCCTGCAATCCAAGCGGGCCGCGAGACGGTTACTGATCCGCCTGATCAATTGTTACGGGCTGCCCAGACGAGAAGTGGCCCCAAGCCTTGATCATTGGTCGCGCAAAGACCACATCAATCGCCCTGAGAACAGCCACCTACCATTTCGAAAGCGGGAACGAGCGATGCAAAGCTTCCGCTCGCCCGGAGAATTACAGCGCTTTGTCCCAGTTCATTCCGCCACCCGAATTTGCTGCGCCGTTCCATCTAAACGCCGCACCGCCCTGACTATCCGGTATCACCGAATGGAAGCTTTCGAAGCTGGGGAACCGCAGCCGCCGTTGCCTGATCCAAGAGAAACAGGTCGTTCTTGCAAGGCCCAGAAGTCAATGTGACGACACCCGCCTACAGCACCCTGGATGAAACAGACCGTTCCGGTATCAGACTAAGGGCGATTTCTGAAACAAGGACGTGCGGGGTAACATAACTTATCTGCCCATTGCGTAGAACTCAGGGTTGGGCCTCATTTTGGTGACATTTGCCATGCGATTTGAGAGCGCAAAGAACGCTGCGATGGCAGCGATATCCCAGATGTCCTCATCATCGAACCCGTGCGTGCGCAGCGCATTAAAATCAGCTTCGCCAACTTCCTGAGCATTGGCCGATACCTTGACGGCAAAATCCAGCATGGCCCGCTGGCGTGAAGTAATGTCGGCCTTGCGGTAATTTACAGCGACCTGATCTGCAATCAACGGATCCTTAGCGCGAATTCGCAATATTGCGCCGTGAGACACCACGCAATACTGGCACTGGTTCAGATTGCTGGTGGCCACCACGATCATTTCGCGTTCGGCTTTGGTGATCGGTCCCGGTTTTTCCATGAGTGCGTCGTGGTAGGCAAAAAAGGCACGAAATTCGTCCGGACGATGTGCCAGAGTCAGGAAAACATTGGGCACAAAACCCGATTTCTCCTGAACTTCCTCGATACGAGCGCGAATGTCATCTGGTAGATCCGCGAGCTTTGGCACAGGAAACCGGCTGATCGGTAAATTGGTCATAGGGAACTGCCTTTCTTGGTTTTGTTACGAATGTCAGTGCGTTGCGATATTTTCAGATCATCGCTTCGATCAGGAATGGCCCCTTATTGCGAAACGCCGTAGACAGCAAATCAGAGAATTGCGCCGGGGTTTCCGCACGCGCAGCGGCTACGCCCATACCTTTGGCGATGCTGACCCAGTCGAGTGCAGGATCGTCCAGATCCAGCATGCGTCGCGCGTTTTCACCCGGAGCGGCGGCGCCGACATTCTGCAGCTCGCCATGCAAAATCTGATAGCGCTGGTTGGCGAAGATGACAGTCACCACATCCAATCTCTCGCGCGCCTGAGTCCACAACGCCTGAACCGTATACATCCCGCTGCCGTCTGCCTGCAGGGATAATACCTTTCGGTCTGGGCAGGCAATGGCAGCGCCCACGGCCAGCGGCATGCCGATACCAATTGCGCCTCCGGTCAATTGAAGAAAGTCATGCGGCGCGGCACCATGTGTGTGTGCGAAGAAATTGCGTCCTGAAGACACAGACTCGTCGCAGATCACAGCATTTTCCGGCAGGCTTCGAGCGACGGCGATCGCAATGCCATCCGGCGTGAGCGGACCGGTCGGCAGGTCGGGTATCGCGTGACTGGTACGTTCGGGGGTGCATGAAGAGTCAGCCCCCGTTTCCTGGGCCAAAGCGTTGATCATGGCGACGATGTCATGATCAGGTTCACCAAGTTTCATGACCTGACAGGTTTCCGGCAAGATGCGTCCAGGTTTTCCGGGATAGGCAAAAAACGCGACCGGTTCGGGGGCGCCTATCAGAATAACGCATTCGGTATCTGCAAAAGCGGCGAGCGCCTGATCAATGGGATAGGGAACACGTTCAATATCCGCCCTGCCTTGGCCGCGTTGCATCCGTGCATTTGATTGTTGAGCCATCAGGCGGGCGCCTGTCTGGGTCGCGATCCTGCTCAGCTGGTTCAGTTGAGGTTCCCGGAGTGCGTGCCCCGACACCAGAATGGTAACATTCCGTCTAGTCCGCAGAACGTCCGCCGCGGCGCGGATTCGGTCGGCGTCGGGAGAAGTCGGCATCCAGTGCGAGGCGGGTTCACCTAGCTCGCCGGTCGTATCACTCCATGCCGCATCAGCGTGGAGAATGAGCGTCGCAATTTGCCCGGAGAATTGTCGTGACGCCACTATGGCCTCGGTCGAGCGCAGTCCGACACTGTCAGCGGTTTCAGCCCGGCCCAACCAATGCGACATTGGTCGCGCCAACGCTGCGACATCAGAGGTCAGAGGGGCGTCAAGCGGCAGGTGATATGTTGCGTGATCCCCCACGATGTTGACGACCGGCGAGCCTGCTCGTCGGGCATTGTGCAGGTTGGCTATTCCGTTGGCGAGACCCGGACCCAGATGCAGAAGCGTCGCGGCGGGCTTGTCAGCCATCCGGGCATATCCATCTGCAGCACCGGTCACCACACCTTCGCTCATCCCCAGAACACAATGCATACGTGGTTGGCGATCCAAGGCCGCAACAAAATGCATCTCGGATGTGCCCGGATTGGCGAAACAAGTGTCGATGCCATTGGCCAAAAGGGTTTCACAAAGCAGATCAGCGCCGTTCATAGGGTTTCCTTATTTACTTTTTTTGGACACGCGCCCGGGCGCGTGTAGGCTGGTCGATAGACGCTTGGCCAAACTTAGGGTTGCTTGTCGGGATCAGGCTCTGCTCTGGGGTGACTTGCCGGGTCGGCGCCCAATCCTTGCAAGATCTCTGGATTGTGTTCGGCAAAAGCTGGCGGCGCCCGACGATAGGATGCCGGTGTGCGTGACAGCTTAATCGGGCTGCCCGTCCCGCGATAGGCTCCTATATCCACAACCATTTCACGGTGGTGGGTGTGTGGGTCCTCGACGACTTGGTCGATAGACCGCACCGCACCGCAAGGTACGCCAGCCTGGATCAATTCATCCGCGAGCTCATGACAGTCATGGGCACGCATCGCCTCTTCCAACTCGATCTTCAATGCATCCCGGTTTTGATTACGGACGCTATTGTCAGCGAACCGCTCGTCCGCGGATAAATCGGGGCGATCAATGATACGGCACAATGTTGCGAATTGCCGGTTGTTGCCGACTGCGAGAAACAGTGGATCAGTCCGGGTCGAAAACGTATCGTAAGGGCAAATGTTGGGATGTGCATTCCCTGATGGACCAGCCACTTTGCCCGAAAGGTAATAGTTCGGCAGATGCGGGTGCAGCAAGGAAACACCACAGTCATAAAGAGCCGTCTCGACGAACTGGCCTTTGCCACTCTGACCACGTTCGGCGAGCGCCATCAGAATCCCGATCACTGCGTTCAGTCCGGTCGCCATGTCCACGACTGGCAGACCAACACGCAACGCTTCTCCGTCCTCCTCGCCATTTACGCTCATGATACCGCAACTGGCCTGAATCGCCGCATCGTAGCCGGGCAGACGGCCCATCGGACCATCGGCGCCAAAGCCGGACACACGACAGTGCACAAGTTTGGGGAACCGGCGTTCGATCTCAGCGTGAGACAGACCCCATTTGTCCATTGTCCCAGTCTTGAAATTTTCGATCAGAACGTCCGCATCTTCCAGCAAACGGGCGAGCAATTCCTGCCCTTCTGGCTTTGAGAGATCCAGCGACATACCCCGCTTATTGCGGTTCACACCTAGGAAATAGCTGGCTGTCCCTTCCAGAAACGGAGGGCCCCAGCCGCGGGTTTCGTCCCCGGCGGGAGGTTCGATCTTGATTACATCGGCCCCATGATCAGCCAGGATTTGACCGGCATATGGACCACCCAAAACGCGACTAAGATCAATCACCTTGAGGTGAGATAGGGATCCGGTATTTTCCGTCATTTTGTGGCTTCCTGTGGTTCGGTTCCGTGAATCGCGGCGCGCAATCCAGCGGCAAAATCGGGATAGGTTTCGTGTAATTCATCCAGTACACGCCCCCGAAGCAACGCCAGTGTGGGCGCATCAGGTGGCGCGGTTTCGGGCGGGTTTTCATCATGATCGAATTCAAAGCCAGTGGCATCACGCATCTCGGCAAGCGTCTGTCCGGAATGCAGACTTTCAAGTCGGAAGCCGGGTTTGTCCTTGTCAAACATGAACAAGCCGCGCCCGCTCAAGAGAGCATACGGGCCACCCTTGCGCCAGACGTCAGGCGCGCTGGTACCGGGTGCGCTGATGAAATCAACGCTCTTCACCATTACCCGCGGCGTGTGTTCTTCTCGAAACAGGATCACCCGCGGAATGGTGAAATACAGATATGCAGAGCCAAAGGATCCTGGCCAGCGCACTTTCATTTCGGGATATTCGCCGACCCCTACCAGATTGACATTGCCCGCACCGTCAATCTGACCACCGCCCAGAAAGAAGGCATCAATACGTCCCTGCCCGGCGCAATCGAACAACTCGGCCGAGCCATTCGTAAAAAAGTTGTGCTCGACAGATCCCAGGATCGAAATCCGCAACCTTGGCTCATCCGCCGCTTCGGCCAACGCCCGGGCCAGCATCGCCCCCGCCGCCGGGATCGGCGACGCGGCACCCACTGCAACATGACGCGTTCCGTGCAACAATCGGGCAATACTGACGATCAGGATCTCACGCGCAATTGCAGACGTACTCATGGGGCTGTCTCGCTTTTGGTTTCTGCCATATACTCGGCGAAGCCCGCAGCCGTTTTCGCGGCAGCAGCATAGCGGCGCAACTCGGCCGAGTCCGGATCATAGGTACCCCACAGCCCGTGCGGCCACGCCCCTCGCTCGGCCTGTGCTATGTCGGTGACATATAGAGCCGGCAAAGTGCCTGCGGCGGTGGTCTCATCTGCCATCAAATCCGTCTCAACGATCCGTTCGACAGTCACCAGCGTCGTCCGTGCGGCATACGCCATGGCCGCGAGTTCTCGCCGCCTGCCAATCCAGACATTGCCGGCGCGATCCGCCATAGGCGCATGAAATACAGCCACATCCGGATGAATCGCCGGGATGAGAACGATCGGATCAGCGTCCTCTGCCAGTGGATTGTCAATGACCTTCCAATCCTCACGATAAGCTTGAACATCCGACCCAAGCAAACCGCGCATTGGCATGAATGGAACGGCCTTTTGAGCAGCAAGCAATCCAGCATGAATTGCAGGGCAGGTCGCATCGAGCATACGTACCTCGCCAGACCGGACTGCGTCATTGAACCGTGGGGCTCCTCCGGCTTCGCCCAGAGAAACCGCGCTGGTCTCAACCGTGGCAACCAGTCCGGCGCCGAGCAACATATCGACCTGCAAGCCGCCGGTGGGCACGCAGATCAAATGGAGGTCACGCGCATCGCCGCGAGCGATCAACCGGCGCGTCAGGGCCATCGGAACGCCACCGTAGTCGACCGGAACTGCGACACGCATACCTGAAACGACGTATGCCGCCAGTCGGTCGAGATCGTCCTGCATGTATCCTACTCCCATCTCATTTGCGAAACCGGTGCCGTCTGGTGATGACACAATCGCCTCTATTCAGCGGCGGCTGCAACCGGTTCGTGGTTCCGGCGCGCAACGACGAGCGGTAGGATCGCCAAGGCGACGCCTGCGCCGCTCACAGCCAAGTGCAGCGGCCCGAACGCATTCCCGGTCGGAGCGGCGATCAGCATGCCGCCCCCGAACAACAAGACCCGTAGCGCTACACCCTTTATCCCACCAGGCAGGGCACCAAAAAAACTGACATATCCTTGCAGAGCAGCTGATATCAGCCAGATCCCGATCAATGCGCCAACAAATAAAATTGCCATTTCCGAAAGCGTCCCTTCGCCGATCAGCGCGGGGTTCAAGACAAAAAAGAACGGCACGATATAGATGACTCCGCCAAGCCGCATCGCTTCGACACCTGTGCGCATTGGCGACGCGCCTGCCAAAGACGCCGCACCGAATGCACCAATTGCCACCGGCGGAGTGATGAAGCTGACCATCCCCCAATAGAGGATGAAAAGGTGCACCGCCAATTCGTTCAACCCGGCTTGGACGAGTGTCGGCGCCAGCACCACCGCAAGAAAGATGTAGCAGGCCGTCACCGGCATACCCATGCCAAAGACAAAGCTGGTGATCGCGCCCATGACAAGCAGAACAAACACGTTGTCGCCAGCCATAAATATCAGCTCGGTGGCCAGTGGTCCTGTCAGCCCAGTCGCCTGAAACGATCCGACGATGATCCCGATACCCAGAACGATTGCGGTCAACTCGCCCAAAGTTCGCCCCACCGAAACAATCATGTCCATGAAGCCCTGACGCGTAAACCGATCATGGTGGGAAAACTGGTTGATCACCAGAAGCAGAACGATTGCGTAAAACGGCGCGGTGGTTTCCCAACGAAACGCCACCATCAGAAAGATCAGCACGGCAAAGACGACGATGTACTGCCAGCCGCCGCGCATTGTTTCCTTGAGACGGGGGAGTTCACTTCGCGGCAAGCCCCGCAGGTCATTGCGCGCGGCATAGGCATCAATTTGCACAAACAACCCAAAATAATAGAGGATCGACGGCACGGCTGCAGCCATCATGATATCGACGTAAGGCCGCGACAGCCACGCCGCCATGACAAAAGCGGTGGCCCCCATGATCGGAGGCATCAGTACACCACCGGTCGAGGCGCAGGCTTCGGTTGCCGCAGCATAGCGCGCCGAAAACCCCGTGCGCTTCATCGCCGGAATTGAAACTGCGCCAGTGGTCAGAACATTCGAGATCACCGAGCCGGACATCGAGCCCATGAACCCTGAGGCAAAAATCGCGACCTTGGCCGCACCGCCACGAAATTGTCCCACAAGCGCCAGCGCCAGATTGTTGAAAAACTTGCCACCACCGGTGAACTGCAGGATCGCCCCGAACAGCACGAAGCCAATAACAAGATTGCCAAACGCGTTCATCGGGATTCCGAACGAAGCTTCGGACGAGATCATGAAATAGGGTACGACATCCAGAAACGGGCTTTGGAATCCAGAAAGAGGATCGGGCATGGATCCGGCAAAGGTCGGATACAATGAAAAGGTTGCGACGATCCCGAACAGCACCCAGCCACCTGCCCGCCGCGTCGCCTCGAGGATCAAAACATAGAGTGCAACCGAGAACACGACCGCTCGTTGCGGTGCGGCATACTCCCAGCCGCTGTCCAGACTCTCGCTGGCGGTTGCGACGAAATAGACTGCCACGATCAGAGACGCCAATGCCAGCATCCAATCGTACCAAGGCGCGTGGGCGGATGCCTTGCCATCGACACGGAAGCAGACAAATGTGACAGACAGGAACAAGCCGGACAAAATATACAGATACTGACCCTCAAGCATGGTATAGTTTCCCAGTCGCAAGTTGAACAACTGGTTCACCGAAGCAAGGATTGCCGCCAGAGTGGCCGTAATGACGTACCACTGCATCACCCCGTGCAAGCGTAGTTTGCCAACCGACAATTCCGCATCAAGTGCAGCATTGCCGGTATCAGCAGGAGACCGTGCCGCGGGCTCGGCTGCAGATTTCTGTATCGATTGGGTCATCTGGGATGTTCCGACCTGAGGGGAAGTTCGGGGGCCTCAAGCCCCCGAAACGATAGATAGGTTCAGTAGAAAACCGGGAAATCGGCCGCACCAAGTGCCTCGCGCCGTCGCTCGGCCCATGTTTCATCCCAATTGTCCGGATTCTCTGCCTCAAGTGTCTTCCATGCCGTGTTGAGCACCTGCTGGCGTTCTATCATCTTGGCGTTATGAGCGTCATGTGCGTCGGTCCAGACGCCTGCCTCACGGAAGTACCGGATCGCTCCTTCGTGATAGGGCACCACCCATTCCAACGCCTGATTATCCAGCGACCATCCATCAATTCCCGGCGAGGTCCCTTTGTAGCTGTCGTAGAGCTCGAACATCGCCTTGGTGACGCCATAGACAAGTTCCGGGTCACGGTCGGCCAATGTCATCAGCACGGGAAAGGCGTAACCCGCCGTCGGAACGCCGTCGGTTCCGTCGATTGTCGCGCCCACCTGAGCGACCATCGGGGTGAAGAAGGGCGCGACCTCCTGCATCCGGGCCAAACCTTCGGCGTTGTTCGGATCTATTTCTGGCCAGAACAGGCCACGCGGACCGCTCGCCGCTTCGTAGCCTTTTCCCGAACTGGTCGAGGCGATGGCCGCATCGACACTGCCGTCCACCATCCCTTTCCAAGAGGGGCCGAAACCGCCGAATTCAACCAATTCAACGTCATCCGTCGTCAGGCCGGCGTAGGCCAGATAGGCCTGCGCATTGACATTCATTGACGGCGCGCCCTTCAACCAGGCCACGCGCTTCCCCTTTAGATCAGCATAGGTGAAGCCTTCGCAATTCGGCTTGCCGACCTGTTCGCAAACTTCCGCAGCGACACCTAAAGAAATGCCAACGGTGCCGCTGTTGTTCGATGCCAGCGCCCTGATCGGCATCGGCCCCCAGGATTTCGCTCCAAACTGGTAGACACCTTCCTGTGCCATGAAAGTTCCGCCGACGCCGTTCATCGAGAAATCAACTTTGCCCTGACGCAACGGCTCAGTTCGGGCCACATCGTTTTTGGCAGGCAGAATACGCAAGTTGACACCCCGCTTGTCCTGCAACGCCGCGCCGATGGCGACGGATTGGTTATAGCCGGACGAACCGGTGCCATAGGATGTAATCGCCAGTTGTCGCGGCAACGTGGAATCCGCTGCGAATACCGCAGTTCCGGCGACGCAAGCCAAGGTCAGCCCTGTTGTAAAAATTCTCATCATTTCCTCCCAATCATCGTAAATTGCTCAAGATTTTCTTCGGAAAAAGGCTGGTCTCTCCTCCGAGACAGCCTTTCCCTACACCCACATCAAGACGAGAAGCGACCCAGCCGCTCGTACAGCTTGCGTTCCTCAATCGTCATGGGGTCGTTTGCGATTTCTTCTTGTGCTGCCTTCATCGCGGTCATGCCGTTGGCCTGAACTTCGGTCCATTCCTTTGCAAAGCTGCCGTCCCGAATGCGTTCGACGATCCCGCGCAGATGGTTTTTGTGGGCCTCTTCTTGCTCGGGCTTCCCTCGTGCGTAAACCAACTGGCCGTATTCGCTCGTCCGTGAGTGCAACTTCAGCTGTCCAAACAAGCCATGGTCGACGTAATACTGTCCGATTTCGCGGACCTCGCCAGACGCATACATTTCCAACATGGCAGCTTCCGGGCTGCATCCGGCCTCAGTCAGCACCTCAATCGCGCGCTTTATGGCGTGGAGCGATCCAAACTGTTCGTGGAACAGATCCACGATAGTTTCTTCCTCAAAGCTGGATTCGATCACACCCATCTTCGTCGACCCGATTGCCCGAGAAAGTGCCAACATGATATTCTGAGCTTTGCCGTCTGCGTCCTGATGAACAGCGACGAGGCTGGGAAATCCGGTGCCCGCAAGAACCGTGTCACGCACCCCCTGCCCGACCATGCGCGGGGCAATCATGATGACGTTTAGTTCCGGACCCGGCTGGATGTACTTAAAATGTATGTTGTAGCCGCTGGCAAAGACCAGCGTATCTCCGGGCTTTAGCCCAGGTTCGAGACTTTCCTCGTATATCTGCGGCATGACTTCGTCGGGCACTAGGATGAACAACACATCCGCCCTCGCGGCAGCCTCGGCCAAAGGCAGAGTTTCAAACCCGTCTTCCTCGGACTTTTTAGCAGACTCATCACTGCGGGAACCCACAACGACTTCTAGGCCTGCATCCCGCATGTTCAACGCTTGGCTGCGCCCCTGATTGCCATAGCCGAAGATTCCGACCGTCTTTCCCTGCAGCCATTTCAGATCTGCGTCATCATCGAAGTACCACTTGGCCATTATCTCTACGTTCCCATTGAAATCTGATATTTCAGATTTCTTATCCTTTCAAACTCATGACAGTCAAGCTAAACTTGTGGTCACCGCGGCGCGCTCGTCGCGGAATGGCGGAGATTGAGGTGAGAATGCAGAACATTTCGGGACTAAGAATCGAAAGCAACTCAATCCGAGATCAGGTCTATGAAAGGCTTCTCGAGCTTATCCTGAACGGAACGCTTGCACCCGGAGTCAGGCTTGATCTGACACAGCTGTCCCAAGATATGGGTGTCAGCAAAACACCGGTAAAAGAAGCCATTCAACGTCTCATTGAAATTGGCATGATCGAGGTCAAGCCGCGCAGCGGCACATTTGTCAGCACCATCGACCCCGAAAGAACTGTCCAGAATTTCTGGTTCCGACTCGCCCTCGAGATTGGGTGCGCACAGGAGATTGTAGAGCGGGTTGACGAAAAAACCATGACAGAACTGCACGCCATAAACGATGAGATGCGGCGCCTGGGGGAACAGGCAGATAACGACGAAATGATCAGAAGATTTTTGCCCTTGGACGCCCAATTCCACAACAGGATCATCGATCTGATGAAAAACGACGTGATTTCAGACCGATATCGTCAGACCGGCGTTCTGTTACAGGTTATGCGGCTGAAGAGCCACCATACGCGCCACCGCTATCTTGAGGTTGTGGCGGAACACGACGCCATCTTGCAAGCGTTGGAAAAGGTCGACGCCGATAAGTTGCGCTCTGCTTGCCGCTGTCACGTTGAAGCGGCAATACAACGTTTCACAGCGCATGACGGCGTCGCAACTTGAAAAATTTGCGTGGCGTATCGAACTGAAAATGTCAGCTTTTCGGGCCCACGATGGCATCCAAGTTTCAAAGCAAAAACAAGGGTATGTTGCTGTCTGGCCTGAGCCCTTAAGGGTCCATTTAGTGCTATCGGCACTGTAAACTGGCATTGTTGCGGGGATCGCCTTAAGTCAGATACCGGAGCGGCCTCTCTTTCATCTAGGAAACTGTAGATGTCGCACAAGTTCAGCGCCGATCTTCGTGACAAGATCCCCAAACAGAAACATCGGGTGACGAATTGGGCCAAATACAATGAAAGCCATCTGACGCCGTGGGGAACTGACGGTGCGGATTAGCGTAGAGGCTCCGCGCCACATCGCGGTGGAATTCGCCTCTCCGTTTCAGTCTCTTAGACAGGATCCTTTGTTGCAGCAATTGCTTTCGCAAGGAGCGGCAACAAACCTCGACAGGTCCAATCACTGGTCGCTTTAGGTAGCGTCCCCCCCGCCTGACGACACCTAAGATCCGCCGAAATCGCTAAGTATGCTCTCTGCATTGATGATCGCCTGTGCAATATCAGCCGTCGTGGCCCTTTTGGCCATCGCTTGCTTTCGGATCAGATCGTAAGCTTCACGCTCATTGACCCCTCGATGCCGCATTAGAACAAACTTTGCGTCGTTGACTTTCTGCACGTTTTCCAGCTTGTCTTTGAGGGCCTTCATAGCCTTGCTGTGCAGAAGGCGCTCGGCTTGTATTTTTCGTGCCAACAGCATCGAGGTCATCACGCCCGAAGCACGAACTGGTTTGTTCAGCACTGAATGGGCCTTGATCTCAAGGATCAATTCCAGAACTGAGGGATTCTCGTAGCCCAAGACCGCTACGATTGTTTGCGAACTCTTACTGCTGTTGATAAATCGGTTCAGCCGTTCGGCGTTCTGATCAGTGACATCCAAGAAAACCAGATCAAACTTTTCCAGCAATGTATCGGGCAAGGGCCATAGATGCTCGACCTGGCAACCAATTCGGTTGACTTGCTGTATTAGCTCATCTGCACTTTGCTCTCTGGGAAGAGCAACCATTACGTGCAGGTTTCTGATTTCCTGTATCAGGTCACTCATCTTTTCATCCGCTTTCTGCAACTTCGAGCTGTCGGAAATGCAGGTCGAATATCGTTGGAGACACTAGGTAGGGGTCTGGCTTGATTGCGCGACGCACCTGCGATTGGATTACGAATTCGCCACCTGCATTGACCTTGGCTATGCGCGATTGCAGGTAGGTATGGTTGTTGTCAGGATCGATTTTGATCTCGCCTTGAGGCGCATCGAACCTCATTCCCAGCAGTGCTTCCCGGAGGGCGACGGTGTCGATTTCACCGGTTATTTCAAGCGCCCGCGCGAACATGTGGACCTGACAATAGGCAGCCTCACAACAGCTTGTCACATCCACAGTCGTGCCGAATTTCTTCTTGTATGCTTCCAGAAAGCTCTGGTTCTCAGGCGAGGAAATTGATCTGAAATATGGCGCGGCAGTGATGTGCCCCTCTGATGCTTCAGGACCGATCGCTGCAATTTCGCCTTCATTCGTTGTCAGGCTGGCAATCGGACAGATCGCGGCGTCCCCTTCGGCCGCCAAGTAAGCTCGATAGAATTCGATGCAGGACTGTCCGACCACGGTCGAGAATATGGCATCCGGAGCGGCGCGCTTGATGTCGGCCAATGTATCGTCGAAGTCCGCACCTCCGGACTCGAGATCAAAATAGACTTCGCCAAGCACCTCTCCGCCACCTTGTCGCACGACATTGCGCATGACCCGGTTCGATTCCCGGGGATAGATGTAATCGGACCCGACAAAAAAGATGCGACCCCCGTAATTCTCCAGCAGAAAATTACCCAAAGGCACGCTGTTCTGGTTCGGGCTCGCCCCGCCATAAATCACATTCGGCGAGTACTCGAAGCCTTCGTAAAGCGTGGGATAGAAGAACAGAGCATTGCGCTGCTCGATTACCGGCAGAACCTCCTTGCGAGAAGATGACATGTAGCAGCCAAATATGACGTTGATCTTGTGATCGACGATGAGTTTCTCGCAAAGCTCTCCGTATTTCTGGACGATCGAAGCAGGGTCATATGAGACGGGTTCGATCTTCCGCCCAAGGACACCGCCCTTTTCGTTTATCTGGTCTATCGCGAGCAGTGCGCCATTCAACTGAGATCTTTCGATGATTGACGTCACACCGGTTTCGGAGAAAAGAAGTCCAACTTTCCAAGTCATGTATGATCGGCCCTTTCAGAGCTCCGAAACGATATTGCACCATCAAGGTGCTCCGCCACGATGTCCATGTTCACGCAACCATCCGAGGGTGCATGCCCCCCCTGATTGCTTAAAAGATAATCAGCTAGTGGAAATTCGAGCAGTCGGCGCATCGCGCGACGCAGATCACGGGCGCCGAATCTCTTGTCGTAGCCCTCGGTGCTGATAAAACTGCGGACGTCTTCAGAAATCTGAAGCCTGAGTTCATGCTTTTTCAGCCGATTGTTCAGGCGCGCAAGCTCGACGTCGACCAGGTCGGGCAATTGATCCTTGCTGATCGGGTTGAAAGTTTCGATATGATCGAAGCGGTTGACAAGTTCAGGTGGGAATCGCGCCAGAAGCTCTTTCATCACGATGTCGCGGGCGTCTTGACGGGGAGTCGCCGGTTTGGACCGTAGGTTTTTCCAAAGAGTTCCAAGGGCCGGTTTCGAGTCGCCCAGGCTCATCAATTCCGTCGCACCAAGGTTTGACGACATGAAAATTAGGCTATTCCTGAACGAATAGGTCCGCCCCCCAGAAGCAACCGTCAAGATGCCGTTGTCGAAGACATTCATCAAGGCGAGAACGACCTCATTGCTTGCCTTCTCCAGTTCGTCGAACAGCACCAGCCCGGGAAGGTCGCGCTGGCCTTCGATTGTTTCCTGATCGAGGATGGTGGTCCCTTCCTTCGATCCGACATAGCCTGGCGGCGCGCCGGTGATCGCAGCGGCGTAGTGTTCCTGCGACAGTGTATTCATGTCGACGCGGCAGAAGGCATCGGCATCGCCATACATGGCGCGCGCGATGGTGCGCACCGTTTCCGTCTTACCCACTCCGGTCGGTCCGCAAAGCATGATAGAGGCCAGCGGCTTGCGCGGGTCGCCGATGTCCGCACGCACGACCTTGAGTATCTCCATCACCTTTTCGATCGGCTCTTCCTGACCGATGATTGAGGTTCTGAGCTCGTTTTCGATTTGCTTCGGGTCAAACGAGAAGCGTGACCGAAGGCGTGGGTTGAACGAGGTGTCGGCAGGCATCCGATCCGTGCGTCCGGCGTTTTCATAGCCGAGGGCGGATGTCAGCCTCTGCTCCCTTTGCGTTTGGTCGATCCGGTCGGTTAAAAAGGGCATGTCATCTCCTGCCTGTCAAAAAATGGGGCGGCCGGATACCGCCGCCCCTTTGTCTAGTCCCGCTCAATCGGCTTCTTTTTCCTTCGCTGAGTTGGGCAAGGTGCCCACGGGGCAACAGGCCACCCCGATGGTCGTTCGCGTGAAGGATTCGACATGTTCACGCGTTGCCTCAGCATCGTTGACCCAGTTCCGGTAGAATTCGAACGGACATTCGGCCACGCCCTTGTCGCCGTCGCCGGAGGCATGAATGCCAGTGTAGCCGCGGTGCAGCAGCTTGAAGAGGTGGTTCTGCGACTGGTCGTTGGCGCGAGCGTCGCGGATCTCGGGGACAGAGAGCTGGGCATACTGAATGCCCATGTCTTCTTCACCACATTCGCCAAGAGTACGGCCATCGAAGCCGATAATCGCAGAGTGGCCAAAGTAGCTATAGACACCGTCAAATCCGGCGGCATTGGCAACCGCAACATAGCAGTTGTTGGCCCATGCCATGGCCTTGGCCATCAGCACCTGCTGATCCTTGGCGGGATACATGTACCCCTGGCATCGCACAATAAGTTCAGCCCCTTTCATCGCGCAGTCGCGCCAGATTTCCGGATAGTTGCCGTCATCGCAGATGATCAGGCTGATCTTGATCCCTTTCGGGCCCTCGACAACATAAGTCTGATCGCCCGGATACCAGCCTTCGATTGGATTCCAGGGAAGAATCTTGCGATACTTCTGAACGATCTCTCCTTCGTTGTTCATCAGGATCAGCGTATTATAAGGCGTTTTCTTCGGGTGCTCTTCATGGCGCTCGCCGGTGATCGAAAAGACACCCCAAGTGTTTGCTTTGCGACAGGCCCGTGCGAAAACTTCGGTTTCGTCGCCGGGGATGCTCGCGGCAGTTTCCATCATCTCGTCAGGGTCGTACATGATGCCCTGGGTGCTGTATTCAGGAAATACAACAAGGTCCATGCCGGGCAAACCCTGCTTCATGCCAATAACCATGTCAGCGATTTTTTCTGCATTCTCAAGCACGTCGGCTTTCGAATGCAGGCGGGGCATTTTGTAATTTACGACCGCAACACCAACGGTTGTGTCGCTGCTTGAAATGTCACCGTGTCTCATAGCGTAATTCCTTCGAGTTTGTTCATTCTATTATCTGGCTGACTCGCCATTTTTCGCTGGAAAGACTATTCATGAAGATTTCCGATTAAAGGCGCGATGTGGCCCCGAAATCACGCGATTCGCAGCGGTAACGGAATGTGGATAGTGCATGCCCTTATTGGGAGTTACATGGTCCATTCACTCGCTGTGAGATCAGGACTTTGATCAGTCTTTCTCAGTTTTGGGTTTGGTTGGCTGGGTTAAAGCCAAAAAAAAGGCCCTCCATCGCGGCGTCGTTGCCACATCTGGAAAGCCTATTTGCTCGGTCTTTGCTGAAGCTCACATTTGAACTCGTCTTCAGTACTTCATGAGAATCAAACACCATGCAAGCACTTTTTTCGGGAATCGGTTCGGCGGAACAAAGCAATTCTGAGAGTGTCGAGAACGCGTCATGACTACTTCGTCTGCTGGTACTGAACACGTGATCGATTGGCAGCACATCCGGCCTAAACATAATACTGTCAATGACTTACGTTACTCTCACGGCGAAATAAACTTCGGTGAAGATACACCAAAATCGCATCGCCTTACCATCCTTTGCAACTTAGACACGAAGGTTGGGTTGTTCAAAACCAGTTGCCAAAGTTGCCTATTTTTCCAGCAGAACCCGGTGGCGTTCGGGCCTCATGGCAGTGATGGTCCCTATTCAAGATAAGCTGGTCCGCCCCCTGCCCCGCCGCAGATCTTTGAAGAAAATCCTAAAAAATAGGCGTCTTTGAGAATTTACAAAATTTTCTTACTTTCATGCTTGACCAGCTTCAAACCCTATGCAAGCGTTAATGCAAGCAACTCAGCTTGAAAAACATTGTCGGCACCGAAGCCTCATCGCAACCGCTCATAAGAGCGACAAGCGTTGGGGCTTTTTTCGTTTTCCGATCAGGGATTCACTCGAATTCTTGAAAGACAGAAAAAGCAAATTTGCATTGGGTGAGCGCCAAATATGCGGCGTTCAATTCACCCGGCACAGATATGTTTCGAAATCGACAGGCTGAGTACAGAGAAACGTCTAATTAAAGACGACTGAATTGGGAATGTAATAATGGCAACAACAGCCGGACTAGACCTCGACCAAGGCAGGCCACTCCCCGCCATTGGAACAACCGAAGCCAAGCTGCAACAACGCAAGCTGGACGCACTGAATCGAGGCATTCATCACATCAAGGTTGCGGCTGATCTGCCTTACAGCATCCACCTAGTCGGCGTCGGTGCCGAAGGCGCCCAGATCGTTGAGACGGTTCTGCGCGAGGCTCCCGAAGACTTGCTGGACGCGCCGGGCGCCCGGTTCACCGGACTTGCGGTCGATATCGGCGACGAGGCCTTGGCACGGGTTCGCAATGCAGTCGGCAGGTTCCCCAAAGAGAAGTCACAGATTGAAACCCTGGCGTTAGAAGAGCCCGAGCAGGCGCAACTGCAAAGCACGTTGGCACGGTATCCCGAGTTTCTGAACCTTGAATATCCCTTTAACCATGCAAATGCCGACGCGGCCGCTTGGCTGTCGGCGGACACCCCCATGCGCAATGAAGACGGAGCCGTCCCCCGCGCGGTGTCCAAGGCGAGCTACGGCCAAGCCTACTACGACGGCGACCGACGCATGTTTTCGGCCTTAAAACGTTTCGCGAAAAGTGTGGATCAGACCGAAGGCGACTCGATCGTCTGCATCCTGTTCGGACTTGGCGACAGCGCTGGCAACGGGATCGCGATGGATCTTGCGCGTCACCTTTCGTCGCGGATGTTCGGTCGCCGCATGCTGGTGACGGGCATAGGAATTATGCCGCACCGCGATAACATGACGCCAAAAGCTGCGGCGCAGCTCCATGCCGTGTTTTCCGAGCTTGATGTGCTCTGCGATGATACCAAAAACAAGGGCGTCGAGCTGTCCTGCGGCGATCTTTACAAGAACCCCTTCACTGCGGGTTTCATGGTCGTGCCGCAGTCCAGAAGCCAAAGCTCTGAACAAGCGTCCGAAACTACCCGGCAGCGGCTGCTGGAACTCTTCACCCGGCGCCAGGGGGCCAATCTCTGGGAAGCGCT
This sequence comes from Sedimentitalea sp., assembly GCF_039973035.1. NCBI lineage: Bacteria > Pseudomonadati > Pseudomonadota > Alphaproteobacteria > Rhodobacterales > Paracoccaceae > Sedimentitalea > Sedimentitalea sp. The sequence continues at coordinate 15,412 of NZ_JBDWLR010000029.1, read as the reverse complement.
GCGTCTTTTGAACTGGGTGGCAGCGCCCTCTACTCAGCATTCCGCCGCCCGAACGCCATGGGGCGCGCGCTGGATCCACCTGTTAGGGTTCGGCGCCGACACCGACATCCCGACCAACCACGACCTGCGTGCGGAACTGGGTCTTACAACAGGATATCAGCCAGAATTCCTAGAATTGCGCACACCAGAAGATCCTGAGAACGCTCTGGCCGAGGCTTGGTCCGAGCGATTGAACCAGTCGTTCCTGCCAGAGGTGCCAATTAAGCGGACCCCTGGCGCGACAGAGACCACAGTTCAATATCTGCTCCCCCGTCTGGCCCTTACTGATCTACAGGCATTTTTCGACGCGCGCGCGGCTTATGACGCCGAAGATACGAAACGCCGCAGCGAGCATCATGCGTTGCTTCTCGACCAGGGATTACTGCTTTGTGAGCCCTCCAACGTAATCGAAGGCATGGCGGGTGCAAATATCGACAAAGGACGGCAATGGATTGCCGTTCCCCGGACCGATCTTCGCCGTGATGATATTGTAGGAGTGTAAGATGCCACTGAATTGGAAAACAGTTTTCGACAAATACGGCGAAGGCTTTGAGGTTCCGACCATTCGAGGCGGCAAGACCGTTTCCATCACCCATGTCGATGAAGACGCAATTCATATCGTCAAGGGAACGATTTGGAAGGCATCACTGCAGCGTAAGAACCTGGAGAAAGGTGTTGAGATGATTGAATCCGGCGTGATCTCGCGGGATCCTGGGCTCTTTGTCGAGGACTACATGCTTTACGTCGCACACGAGCGCGCCAGTTCGGTCGCGCACATCCTTCGGGATTTAGGGTTTCTGGACAAGACGGAAACTTTCAGCATTCGCGGCTGCTAGCGCAATAACACAGCCCGAATAACGCGCGCTTTTAGCGAGCAAAAACTAGCCAGTTAGCCTGTCGCTTCCAGCGGCACCTAATTCCTATTGCCTGATTAACGGAGAACACACCAATGGTATCAACATCTCTTTACAACAGCGCCACGGGCATGCAGTCGCCGCACTGCATCCACACGGTCGCCATCGGCCGAACCGGGGCTGCCTATATCGAAGCCTTGCTGAGGACCGGCGAGATCGAGGATTTGCTGGCGGAAGACGCCCGCGCCACCTGCGCCATCCTTCTGGTTGATATTGGCCAGCAGGACATGGACATCGCGATTGACTATGCCAACTCGTTCAAAAAACGCTTGGAATCCCGTGGCGTCGCAGCCGACCGCTTCAACTTCCAAGCCGTCGCACTGGAAGTGCCGGAGCGCGATGAGTTCTTTGAAGGATTGAACCGCACCCGCGAATTCCTGAAGCTGGAATATCCGCGGTACTACTGGAACCCGAACTTCGAATCCTACGTGTCGCACAAGTACGAGATGCCCGAAGCGGGAAGTCATTTCCCACGCCTTGTGGCCAAAGGCATCTACGCCAACGCCTATTACGCCGGCGACCGGCCGATGGAAAAGGCCCTCGACAGCTTCGTCGAGACGGTCGAGAAAGCAACTTTGCCATCGATGGTCCTGGTGCCCTTCAGCCTTGCGGGCGGCACAGGAAGCGGCATGGTCGTCGATCTGGCGCGCCACCTGTCGAACATCAAGCTCGGGCGCCGCATCCCCGTCATCGGTGTCGGGCAACTATCGCACAGCGGCGACGATGACTCGGTTCAAAACAGCGCAGGCCAATATTGCGCTCTGAACGAAATCGACTGCATGCTGGACGATGACAAAAACAACGGCGTAATCACCGTCTGGGGTGACCTTTATAAGAGCCCGTTCACCGGTGGCTTCTTCGTCGTCAACCCCGAGCACAGCTGGAAGCGCCTGTCGTCCTACACCGAAACAGGCGAGAAGGAAATTCGCCAGGGGTTCCGCCAGATGGTGGCCAACCGCTTTGTCGCGGACTCGTTTATGCGCTTTGCCATGCTCGATTATGGTCGTGTGCTATTCCGGTCGCTTCGTCCGGCCGGCTTCACCGGGGCGCCACACGAGACACTGTCGTCGAAATCACGGAACTGGACCCTGTTTGACGTGGCCAAGCTCACACACCCAGGCGTTCAGGTCCTTCCCGGCGAAGCGCAGTCGCGCTGGCAGTCCGTCCTGGCACAATGGATCGATTTCATTCCCGAGCACAGCGGCCTGCGGGACGGCTTCCAGACCGACTATGCCGAAGTGCATATCCATGCCTCACGCGACATGGGCTTTGACAACATCGAAAAGGGCGTCAAGGACCTCGTATCCAGCACCTACTTGCTCGAAGGGGACTCGACCTACCAGTCTTACAACCACGAGTTCTTCGATGCGCTGACCTCCTACGCCAATATCATCATGCCCGGCGTTGCGAAGACAGATCTGGAAGCCTTCTGGGAAAGCCAGAAGAACTACGATCTGCTCGATTGGGAAGCCAAGCTGCACGAGCATGCGTGGCTGGTCGATATCGGTCCGATGCTGTCAGAGCCTGCGATCCGGTTCGAAGGCATGGCGGGCGAATGCATCTGGGGATGCGCGTGCTGGGTTGTCGTGCCCTACGATGAAATCCGCGGCGACAAGCTGCCCCCGGCCAACCGGAAGATCATCCTTGAAGAAGGGATCGCCGCGATGACCAAGACACTCGTCAATACCCCAGGCGGGCAGCCCGACGTGGCGGCCAAACAACACGCCTGACCCCCTCCCCTTGGATTGACGACAAACACCCCGAGTTGCGCACGTTGCGCGGCTCGGGCCCCCCAAGAAGAGTTTTGTGCGATGAACGACAGCCTTGACACATTGGTCCTGACGGACGAGCCCTATTACCGCGGCATCGGGAATGAGGTTGAGCTTTTTGCGGCCGCGATGGCGCGCAACCTACCCATGCTCCTCAAAGGCCCGACCGGTTGTGGCAAGACCCGCTTCGTTGAATACATGGCGTGGCGGCTGAAATTGCCACTGGTGACGATGGCCTGCAACGAGGACATGACAGCCTCGGACCTCGTGGGGCGCTGGCTGCTCGACGCGCAAGGTACCGTCTGGCACGATGGTCCCCTGACGAAAGCAGTGCGCCACGGCGGGCTTTGCTACCTCGACGAATTTGTGGAGGCCCGTCAGGATACGACGGTCGTTATCCACCCACTCACGGACGACCGGCGCATCCTGCCTCTGGACAAGCGCGGCGAAGTCGTCAAAGCGCATCCGGATTTCCGCCTCGTGGTATCCTACAACCCCGGTTACCAGAGCGCCGCGAAAGACATGAAACCCTCGACGCGGCAACGCTTTGGCGCGATCGAATTCGGCTTTCCACCAGCTGAGACCGAGGCCGAAATCGTGATGCACGAAAGCGGTCTGTCCGAGGATACCGCGCGCGGGCTGGTATCCGTGGCGATCCAGTCGCGTGAATTGCGGGGCCGGGGTCTTGATGAGGGCATCAGCACACGGATGCTGATCCACACCGCCGCTCTGATCGTTGAGGGAATTGCGGTACACGACGCCTGCGCGCTGGCCATGACTGCACCACTCACGGATGACAGTAATTTGCAGCTGGCCCTCAACGGCTTCGTAGAAGCTCAGTTCGGGCCCCGGTGATGGATGTGACTGTCATACAGACTCAAGCGCCGGATTTCGGCCCGTGTTTCGAGCGCCTTCGGGGGGTCAACGGCCACGCGCACGCGACGCTACTCGCAGCCCTTCCGCGCCTGACCCACCCTCTTGCGAACGCGGCAAATGCAACCGCTCTGGCCGATATCATCATCCAAGTCACCTTAGAGGCACCGAAGGCGGCGCGTGTTTTCGCCGAGCGTGTCTGTGTGCAGCCCCGGATGCTGGATGATGGGGCCGCCCTGCGCCGTTGGGCGCTTCACGGTCTCAAGCAGCGCAGCGACTCCGAGAGTATGTTGCAACATTTTAGGCTGAAAGACCCGATAGCCTTTTCGGACCCGCACGATTTTCAGCTTTCTGGTCAATTCATCGACCAGATCGAAGGCCTGGAACATTACCTTGCGGGCTTCGGCTTTGACGGCATATCGGTAGACCAGCACGACCCCGTGGATCGATACGAGACAAAGCCATCCCCCACGCTCGACGATACGACAATGAAGTTTCCCCGCAGCTTTGAACACATCGACGCGGTGTCGCCGGGCACCCTCTACCGCGCTTCGGCGGCCCACGCTGCGGCGCATTTGCGCTTTTCACCGCTGCAGCGCCCCATCGGCAACCGGCGACCGAACCTGGTGGCGCTGATTGCCCTGATCGAAGATGCCCGGGTCGAGCGGCTTATGGTGCAGGACCACCCAGGTCTGCACAGTTTGTGGGACAGGTTTTTTGATGCCTCGAAAGAGAGTTCAGGCTTCGACCTCGGCGGGCTCATGGCGCGCTTGGCACGCGCCCTGCATGACCCACACTTTGAGGACCCCAACCCTTGGGTGAACCGAGGACGCGAGCTGTTTGAAGAGGCTGCGGCCAAGGACCTATTGGATTTTGCAGCCTTTGATCGCCTTGCACGGGAACTCACAGCGGCTGTCGGCAAGATGCACCTTCAGCTGAACCCAAACTATCGACCAATGCCCCTGTATCGCGACGACAACGCCGTGCTTTGGGGCCCGGACGAAGCTTTGCCGGAAGACAAGAGCCTCGAGCCGGAGATTGACGAGATCGAGATGCGGCCCGCGGACGAAGTCCCCGATCAACAGGACACGTCCGACATCGATCTTCGCCCGCGATACGTCTATCCGGAATGGGACCACCAGTTGCAGGACATGCGCAATAGCTGGACCACCGTCATCGAGGACAGCTTTGATCGCGCCCGCAAGACACAGGCCGCAGCACGGTCGCGTCGCGGCCTGCAGCAGACACCCAGAGCCGCGCGGCGGGTCCCTGATCGTTCGGTCCGGCTAAAGCGTTTACCTGCGGGTGATGATCTCGATCTGAACGCGGTGGTCGACAACCTTGTGGAACAACGCGCCGGGATCGCACCGGACGGACGCATCTTCATGCACCACGGGAGGCGGCCGAGATCGACGGCCACCATCGTCCTGATGGACCTCTCGATCTCGACCGACAAGTTCGTACCCGGCAGTTTTACCCGCGTGATCGACCTCGAAAAACAGGCCGCCATCGCTGTGACCGAAGAGCTGGAGTCCGACAGTAACCGTGTCGCCATTCACGGCTTCAACTCGAACGGACGGCAAGAGGTCAACTATTACTGCGTCAAGGATATCGACGAGGCTTTTGATGCCAGCTGCCGTACGCGTCTGGAAGGACTGAACAGCAGGTTGTCCACCCGCATGGGCGCGGCCCTTCGTCATGCGACGGCGCTTCTGGATCAACAAGCCTCGGACAACAAGGTTGTGCTGGTGCTGACCGACGGCGCGCCGTCCGACATTGATGTCGTCGAAGATGCATATCTGATTGAAGACGCCCATGATGCCGTCGTGACCGCCGCCGCGAAAAATGTCCGCACCTTTTGCCTGACATTGGATCGACGGGCCGACAGTTATGTGCGCCGGATTTTCGGCGAGCGAAACTACCTCATCTCCGATCACGCCGCGACCTTTACCGAAAGAGCTGGAAATGTCCTGGCCCGGGTGCTGGCACCATGACGATCCGTTCAAAGACACCGGGCTTGCAAGACATTCACACGCATAACCAACCCACAACCGACCATCAGGAGTAGACTTATGACGGCAGAAAAAACCGAAGCGCCAGAGGCCCACAATATCCATGTGATCGGAATTGGCCGAACCGGCGGTGCCTATGTCGAGGCGCTGTTGAGAACCGGCGAAGTCGAGGACAATTTGGCGCTCGAAGGATCCGCGTTGTCGGGGCTCCTGATCGATATTGGCGAGGATGATGTCAATATCCCGAACGACTATGCCAGGTCTCTGAAGTCCCGTTTGGCACAACGGGGAATTCCGGCGGAGCGGTTTCACTACGAGTCGTTTAACCTTGCCCTGCCCGGCCTCGAAGAGTTTTCCGGGAAACTGAAGGACGCCCGCGGGCCCTATGAAGCCACTGGCGGATCTAACCTGATGTCAGAATTGCCCGCTGACTTCACCCTGCCGGACACGCAAAACCACGTGCCCCGCGCTGTTGCCAAGGCAGCTGGTGTCTTCGGTCTCTATCTCGATGAAGCGCCCTTGGCAGCCGCGGTGGACCGCTTCGCCGACCAGGTCCGGGCGTCCCAGAACCCGTCCACCATCTTCTTGGCCTACAGTCTGGCCGGTGGAACAGGCAGCGGAATTTCGGCAGATATTGCACGTAGAGTCAAAGCTCTCGATCTAGGTGACAAGGTCAAAATCGTCGTTGTCGCGCAACTCAGCCACAGTGACGACGGCGTTTATGAAAACAGCCTCGCACAGACTGTGTCGCTTGAGGAACTCGACGGATTTGCAAGCGGGTCTGCCGAAGACAACCCCTTTCCCGGCGGGTGCTTTATCGTTTCGACTGAACATAGCTGGCAACGGCTCACGGCCTATACCGCGACCGGTATCCGGGCGGTGCGACAGCACTTCAAACAGTTGGTCACCAACCGTTTCGTCTCGGATTCTTTCATGCGGTGGGCGGTGCAGGACAATGCGACCCATCTGGAAAGTGCCCTCGGCAAGCAGACCGGCAGTGCGTGTCTAATGTTCAATGTCGCCAAGTTCAGCCACCCCGGCGTCCAGGTCCTGCCCGGCGAGCCGCGCTCGCGTTGGGACAGCGTGCTCCAGCAATGGGTCAGCTTTGTGCCGCAATATTCCGGACTGGTCGATGGATACACTGCCGAAAGCATCGACGCCCATATCTATTGCGCCCGCAACATGGACACCGATGGCATAGTCGGAGATTTGGAAACGCTGCTCAGCTCCAATTACCTCGGCGATCAACCGGATAGATGCAGCGCACATCACAACGAGTTTTTTGATGAGCTGACCGCCTACGCAAACCTCATCTTTTCGAACCTCAAGAAGGAAGATCTGGCGGTATACGCCGCAGGCAAGGAAAGCATGAAGGCCTTGAAACCTGCCGATATCCGAATGGAGCAGGCGTGATGGGTGTATCCAGTTTTTGCGGTTGCAAGCGCAGGCTTGCAACCTCTCTAGATCAACTTCCCCCTCATTCCAATTGGAGCTTGAAGCTCCGGGCCGAGGCGGGGCTCCCCTCTGTCGCTATTCAAGAGGAGAGTTGATGTCGGAATTTCGTGCGAGGGAAATTCCGGAGCCAAGACTTTCTCGCCCTATCACTTGGTGTCGTCGGCAGATGCTGGCGTCCCGTTCAACCCCATCATCAAAACAGACCCTATCTGTCGGGTCGCAAGGAGAAACCAAAATGACCATTCAAACGCTCAACACCACCATCGCCAAACAGAACAGCCTCGTTGCCCCCATCATCTGCCTTATGCTGGGCTGCGGCATTATTTTTCTCTCCGGCCACGTCCAAGCCAGCGCCCTGCATGACGCGGCCCATGACGTGCGTCATGCCACCGGCTTTCCGTGCCACTGACATGCAGATTTCTCGAGTTCTAGTCAGCGCACTGTTCGCTGGCGTTGTAGCAGGGCTGGTTTCCGCCCTGCTGCAACTGATGTTCGTGCAACCGGTGCTCCTGCATGCCGAACTCTACGAGTCCGGTGAACTGGTGCACTTCGGTGGCGCGCTCGTGTCGGCGCATCCTGAACTGCCCGGCTTTGACGCCTTGCGCGACGGAATGAGCATCCTGTTCGCCGCGCTGGTCTACACCGGCTATGCCATGATCCTGGTCGCACTGATGTCGATCGCAGAACAGCGCGGTCATGACATCACGCCGCGAACCGGGATGTTCTGGGGCCTTGCTGGCTTTGTCGCATTCCAGTTTGCCCCCGGCCTGTCTCTGGCGCCCGAGGTACCAGGCGTGGCTGCGGCAGACCTGGAATTGCGCCAGATTTGGTGGCTGGCAACCGTCGTCTCTGCCGGCGTGGCCATGTGGCTTATCGCTTTTGGCAAAAGCAGCATCGCCTACGGTATCGCGGCCATTCTGCTCTTGGCACCACATGTCATCGGAGCCCCCGAACCACTCAACTTCACAGGACCGGTCCCGACCGAGATCGGAGCGCTCTTTGCCGCCAGAGCGTTTGGGGTCGGCATGGTGTCATGGGTGATCCTGGGGACTTGCGCGGGGTACTTTTGGAACACCGAAGGCAACAGACAACACGCCACGGCATGACAACACCCACGGCCTCCTGCCGCGTTCTGGCAGGGGTCCGTCTTACAGGGAGCACGACAATGAACCGCATACTCGCAATATTCGCTATCGGCCTTGGTCTGGGAGGCGGATTCGGCTTTCTGGCCGCCGCTTCAAACAACGTGACGCTGGACGGGCACGATCACGGTGCCCATGGTCACTCGGCTGCCCACGGGGACATGCATGGCCACGATCATGACGCGATGGTGGACCTGCCGGTCGACGGCGCACCGTCCCTGTCGATCAAGTTGTTGCCGGACCCGGTCTCGGGCTGGAACCTGCATGTGCAGACCGAGTCATTCCGGTTTGCGCCGGAACATGCCGGTGCGCCCCATGTGCCCAGCGAAGGGCACGCGCATGTTTACGTGGATGGCACCAAGATTGCCCGGCTCTACGGAAACTGGATGCACCTTGCCGAACTGCCCGAGGCTGCCACGGTCGCAGTGACGTTGAATTCGAACGACCACAAGACACTGAGCATCGCAGGTAAAGCTCTGCGGGCGACGGCGACCCGACCCGCTGCGCTCGATTAGTCAGCTTAAAGCCGGCAGCCTTGCGCGAAGACAGTCGCGCAAGCGTCCGCAGGGGTGGGCGTCGATGATCCATCCCTTGCGGCACATCAGGTAGGTCTCGCACGTCGCTGCGATGTCATCGGCATCTTCACGCAGGTTGAGACCGGAAAAGACATAAGAGGCAAGTCCCTCCCCTTGCAGGCCGATCACGACCGGCTCGGCGCACGCCCCCATGCAACCTCCGAATTCAAAGGTGATCCGGTCGGCCAATCCAGCACGTTCCAGGGCCTCAAGCACCGCATCGGATTCCGCAGTGCGGCTGCGCTCGCCTTCGCAGGTCGAGCAAACCAAAATGCGCGCTTTTGTGCTTTGATTTTCTGTCACCAGAAATCGACTCCCGCTTGTTCCATCCAAGTCATACGATGCGCGGCGTCTGGCGCCAAATTGCGGTGCTAAACGATCTCGGCAAAGATAATGGCCCGACACCAAGAGAATACGCTGTGCCGCTCTGTCCCAACCCGAGTGGTTCGTCCACCGTCGGGACCGGCACCGCGAGCCGGGCCTTGTCCTTGTGGGACACAGCCCGGCACTTGCACTCTTGTGACGTAGCGCACAGTCAAATAGGTGACCTCAATGGAGCGTCTTTGGGTTGATCGACAGGGCCAGTCGGTCGACCTTTTTGCCCTTGAGGATGTGCGACCGAAGGATCTCAGCTACATCTTCCTCTGTCTCGAACTTGTACCACGCCCCCTCCGGGTAGATGACCATCGCCGGGCCGTGCTCACATACGTTCAGGCACCCCGCCTGGTTGATGCGAATGCGGGCGATGCCCAGCGTCATGGCAAGGCGGCACATGTAATCACAGAGCTGACGGCTGGACTTCACCCCGCAAGAGCCACGGCGATGACTCTTCGGGCGTTCGTTGACACAGCAGAAGACATGCACGAGGTAGACTGGTTCGCCCACGGCCTCGTCAACATTCGCATCATTGATCGCGTCACTGGGCATCTACGCGACCTAGTTCACAAGACATTGGGAAAAGCCTCTAGAGAAGGCTTCCCGGTCCAGGTTCCTGCCGATCACGACAAACTGAGACGCGCGGACTTCATCGTCCTCCCAGCGGCGCTCGGGGCGCATCGTGGTCAACATGCGTACGCTCTGGAACACAATGCGTTCCTGAAAACCGCGTGCATGGAAAATCCCCTTGGTCCGGTACAGATTGTTCCCCATGTCCTGCGCCATGTTATTGAGCCACAAGTTGAAACGGTTCAAGTCGATTGGACGGCTCTCCTCGATGATGAAGGAACCGACGTCGTCGTCATGTTCATGTTCATGATCCTCCAAGAATCCCGGATCCACCTCCAGTTTCTGCACAAGATCAAAGGCCCCGATGTCGATCACGTGGTCGAGATCTATCTCGGCATTTGTCGTATGGTGGATACGCGCCAGCGGGTTGAGTGCACGGATTCTCGCTTCGACATCAGCTAGCGCGCCCGGTTCGAGCAGATCCACTTTGTTGATCAACACGACATCGCTAAAGGCTACCTGCTCTACCGCCTCGTGGCTTTGTTCGAGGTTGACCGCCAGATTGACGGCGTCGACAACCGTGACGAATGCGTCGAGTTGAATCACGCTCTTTACGTCGTCTGCCACGAAAAAGGTGGAGGCCACCGGCGCCGGATCAGCAAGGCCCGTGGTTTCAATCAGGATTCCGTCCAGATCGCCGGCGCGGTCCCGAAGGTCTTTGAGTGTGTCAATAAGATCCCCACGCACGGTACAACACAGGCACCCATTGTTGAATTCGACAAGCTCGGCCTGATCCTCTTGAACGACGAGTTGACCGTCGATGCTGATCTCGCCGAATTCATTTACGATCACGGCGATCTTTTTGCCATGTTCCTTGTGTAGGATGTGATTCACGAGGGTGGTCTTGCCCGACCCCAGGAAACCGGTGATCACGGTGGCTGGTATTCGCTTGTCCGGATGATTGGCGCTTTTCATGAGATGGTCCTTTGATGTTGCTGCGGCAAAACCCGCGGATGGACTTTGTCCACGCGCCGGGGCTGCCGATTTCCGATTTGAAACTGCTTCACGCAATCCGCCAACCGATGGGGTCCGGCATGCGCAGTTAGATGGGGGCAGATAGTGCCGACGGCCTAAACTCCTGAAGTGGGTTCGCAGCGCAAACCGTTCCTGAAAACACAAAAAAACGCCCCACGCTTTATCTCACCAATGTGAGAGCGTAGAGGCGTTCATGCCGATTTGAGTGCAGCCCAGTTGCTGCAGGAAAAGGGGATCACAGGCCCCTGAAACTGTCAAGAGCGATTGCATTTTAGACCGCCATGCAAGTTTGCCAAAGGCGAAGAGTGCCGTCTTAAGTGTCGATCCTGCAAACAAAATAGCTACTGATCGGTATTGTCGCATATACTCGGCATCGGTTGTCGGTGTTCCGGCATGAGCGTAAACGGGGTACATGAGCCGGAATTGTCATGTTATTGATGCGCCCCGGCTGCTCGCATAGCCATCTCTCGTGATCGGCCAAATTTCAGAGCCTCGCCTGAAGGGCTTCCGTTTCCCTCGGTCCATCATCTCCTACGCCGTTTGATCGTACCATCAGTTTGCCCTGAGCTTGCGCGATATTGAGGATCAGTTAGCCGAGCGGGGCGTGATCGCAATTCAAGGAAGAAAGCACTGGCTTTTGCGAGCGGTCAACTCCAACGGAGACATGCTGGAAATCTTCATTCAAAGTCGTAGGAACGCACATGCTGCCAAGCGCATTCTAAGAAACTAATGGAAAGATGGGGCGCGCCACGCGTTATCGTGCGCCCCTCACGTGACATGGCTTCGCTATGCACTGCTGGACAATGGACAACCTGCGCAGCTATGGCTTGGCCGTCCGGGTTCTTTGTCCCAGTGTCGACCACAGATCGCACAAAGACTTGAATAACCGCTCCAAGGCGTCGCATCGAATACCCGAAGAAGAGAAAAGAACATAGGTCGTTTCAAATCCCCGCGCCAGGCGCAGCGTTTTCTATCCGTCCACGATCAGACCGCGACCATCTTCCCGCCGAAATCGCCGCCTGAACGGAACACGGATCTTGGTCACGATGCGACATAGAACCATGACAAAGCCGGTGAGGCCGCTCCCTACAGTAAGCGGCGGATCGACCTAGAGTATTAAAGGCTGATTTAGCTTCGCTTCGTTGACGCCGTCTCAGTGGAATGGCTCTTATTGATCGAACCGAACTATCCAAGTTCAGGACGAGCAACTTGCCGGTTGCCTAACCGGTTCGATGAGTGATCATATTGCCAGTGCAACACCCATATCATGCAGGACCAATAGCTTGGCGACCCATGCACCCACTCTGACACTGTTCCGCAATCCGACGTTCCGGACATTGTGGGTTGCTGCACTGGCTTCGAACTTCGGCGGGCTGGTCCAAGCGGTCGGTGCCGCCTGGATGATGACCTCTCTGACGACGTCGGAGAGCATGGTGGCGCTGGTGCAATCCTCGGTCACCCTGCCGATCATGGTTTTGTCGTTGCTGGCCGGGGTCTTTGCCGACAGCTATGACAGACGCCGGGTAATGCTGGTGGCGCAGGGTTTCATGCTGGCTGTGTCGATCCTGCTGGCCTTCATGGCATTCCAGAACCTGCTGACCCCCGCGTTGCTTCTGACCTTCACCTTCCTGATTGGCTGTGGCACCGCGCTGCACAACCCATCATGGCAGGCCTCGATGGGCGATATCGTATCGCGGGATGAGCTGTCGGCGGCGGTGTCGCTGAACAGCATGGGATTCAACCTGATGCGCTGCGTCGGGCCGGCGGCGGGCGGGCTTATCGTCGCGGCGGCGGGGGCGGCGGTCGCCTTCACGGTCAATGCCTTCAGTTATGTCGCGATCATCTCGGCGTTGTGGAACTGGCACCCGACCTATCCGGAACGGCGCCTGCCGCGCGAGCCTTTGGGCGGCGCCTTTTCCGCCGGTCTGCGCTATGCTGCGATGTCGCCGAACCTGCTGAAAGTAATTCTAAGGGCATTTCTGTTCGGACTGTCAGCGGTGGCCGTGCTTGCACTGCTGCCACTAGTGGTGCGCAATGTGCTGGGGGGCAGTGCCATCGTCTACGGCGTCCTGCTGGGGTGCTTTGGCGTTGGCGCCGTTGCCGGTGCGCTATTGAATGCGCGACTGCGGGCGAGGTTTCGCAACGAGATCATCACCCGTGCTGCCTTTGTTGCCTTCGCTGGCAGCAATGTGACACTGGCCCTGAGCACGCATTACTTGCCCAGTGCAGTTGCCCTGCTGCTGGCGGGAGCAAGCTGGGTGATCGCCCTGTCGCTGTTCAATACTACGGTTCAGCTTTCGACTCCGCGTTGGGTTCTGGGTCGCGCGCTGGCCCTATATCAAACCGGGGTTTTCGGCGGCATGGCGGGTGGCAGTTGGCTCTGGGGTATCATGGCCGAAGCCTACGGCGTGGGCATGGCAATGCTGGCCTCGTCGGTGGTGCTGGCTTTGGGGGCGTTAGCCGGGCGCTTCGTGCCACTGCCGAATTTCGAGAACCTCGATCTGGACCCTCTGAACATGTTTCAGGAACCACCACTGCAGCTAGACTTACGACAGCGCAGTGGGCCGATCATGATCCTGATCGACTATGAGATCGCGCAGCAGGATGTACCAGCGTTTCTCGAAGCCATGCACGACCGGCGGCGTATCCGGATACGGGACGGCGCGCAGCAATGGACCCTGATGCGGGATCTCGAGAATCCGGACATTTGGACCGAGACCTACCATGTCCCAACCTGGGTCGAATATGTGCGCCATCACGAGCGTCGGACCAAGGCCGATGCGGACTCTCACGCACGGCTGGTCCGCCTGCATCGCGGCACCGAACCACCTAAGGTACACCGGATGATTGAGCGCCAAGCTGTGCCACTGAAAGATGATATACCATTGAAATCCGATTTCGGATCACAGATGCGATAGCAACGGATTGCTTCATCTCATCGCTTACACTTCGGGTCCGCTACCCGCCGAGACTTGTGAGTTCAAAGGCGCCTAGCGTGTATTGGTCCGCTGACTTCTGGGCCTTGCAAGAACGACCGGCCTCTACTGGATCAGGCAATGTCGGCTGCGGTTGCACTGGCTTCGAAACCTTCCATTCGGTGATACCGGATAGTCATGGCGTTGCGGTGTCTAGATGGAACGGCGAAGCAATTTCGTGTGGCGGGCTGAATTGAGAGACACATCTGAAATCCGCCGGGTGATCGGGAGCTTTGCATTGCTCGTTGCCGCTTTCGAGATGGCGGGTGACTGTTATCAGCGTCATTGTTGAGGCCATTGTGCGACCAGTGATCAAGGCTCGGCGCCACTTCTCATTTGGCCGCCCTATAGGAACGAAGCTTGTCGGTAATGATCCGTTTGGGCAGCCCGTGACATTTGATCGGGCGGACCAGCAACCGTCACGCAGCCCGCTTGGATTGCAGGATCTACTCCAGAACGACACTATTTTGATTGACCGCAGGCCAGATCCAGAACATTTGCCCCGAGATTTTCACAATCACCTCAGCCAGAGGATAGGCGTCACCGGGGCGCGTCTGTCCTCGCCGCAGGTTTCGTGAGATCAGAGACCCGAACTTGTGGGTCCAGCGTCGGACAGTCTCATAGGATACGTCGATACCGCGTTCCAGCAGCATTTGCCCGACCTCACGTAGACTGAGATTGAAGTAGACGTACATTCAGACCGTATGCGCAATGATTTGAGGCGGGAAGCGGTGTCACGTCTAGCACATCAAAGGCTGTCTCATGCACCCAGCCTAAGTGACAACACCATCAGAGTTCCTAAGCGGCAGCAGTCGTAGCAAGTTCAACCGCATGGGAAAGCGCCTGATCGGCGCTATAGGTAGGGTAGATACCGGCACAAACCTGTCTGCGACCAGGTCCTACTTCGTATACACAGGAAACGTATTCACCATCCGCGATTGCGGACGCACATGGCACCCATCTCCCTCCGGGACCTTCGACGGCGTTTCCGATGCGTACATTCACGGAACCTGCCGGCGGGAAGGACACAGAAACAGACTTGTCAAACAACTTATCCAGGGTCATCGAATTTCCTTTCGTTGGTTGGATAATTCAGCCCAGGTTTGACCGAAATATGGCTGCCCTTGCGTTTCTGCCTTCGGGACGCCCCAATTCCAGCTATAAGGACGCCGAGGCGGGCAGCGAGCGCAGATTCTAAAGCCCGCCTGCTTTTGGGAAATTTTAGAAATCGTCTCAGAACAGTCAGTTGAGAAGGGAGTGAGATAAGATTAGGCTTCCTATCATTTTTATCAGTATTCCCCAATTTTGCCACTTTTTGCGTAGGGTGGTCCTGAAGACAGGATTTGAGGTCCGCGGCAGTTGGTAACTGCGCCGCACTCGAGTCTGATCGGCAAGAAACCCGACCTTTCCGGTCGCACGCGGCAGGCGTTCGTCAAGCCGGGCTGTCCTGTGAGAAACCGTCAATATTCTTGAAAACGCACCCCATGTCGCCAGCACAGGTAGCAACATTTCGGCGAGTTTTTGCTTTTAGGTGAACTACATGTTCCATCCCGGATGATCACATAGATCCTCGCCGATCTGCCCTTTTCATGGCAAGATCGGTTTTGGGTGACATTCGGGAGAACGCTCAATGCTGATCCAACTTCATAGCCAGGCGACGACGACACCCAAGAGACGG
>NZ_JBDWLR010000028.1:0-8344 GCF_039973035.1 Sedimentitalea sp. | reverse complement strand
ATACACTTTCAGCCGCTGCCTATCGCCAAACCAGAGCCGATGCCCACTGGATTTGGGACGACATCACGCGTGACCTGAAGGCTGCCTGAGATCCAGTGCCACGGCTTTCGCCGACAGAAACTCCGATAACTTGACGATGCCGGTCAATCGGCTCTGCCGATCTACTACGAAAGTTTCTCAGGACGGAGGCTGGAAACTTAGCACCAACCATGATATCTGACATTGGTGTTAGATTGCTAAGGTGAGTGCAGAATACTATGTATAGGACCGCCTTTCGTCCGGATATCGTCAAACGATCTTTGATTGTGGCACTTGTGGTTGGCACCGTGCTTAACCTGATAAATCAGGGCGACCAGTTGGTGCATTCGGGATCAGTGAATCTGCTGAAATGCCTTTTGACGTATACAGTGCCCTACTGCGTTGCGACCTATGGTGCGGTCAGTGCTTTGGCGCGGGTGCGATGAATTAGCACAATAAGTGTTGGAATAGATAACATGGCGCATGGCTACGACAACAGAATGCACAAGATCGGCGACCTGTCAGAGGCATCAGGGCTGAGTGTGCGTACCCTGCGTGGCTATGAAGAGCTGGGTATTATTTCCCCCAGTCGCTCAGAAGGCGGGACGCGGTATTATGGCGAAACAGAGCTGGCCATTGCGCGGCTTGCCATGAAGATGAGAGAGTTGAATATCTCTGTCGAGATGATCAAGACGATTGCGACGCGACGGCGCGAGTATGAAACCGGAGATCAATCCAGCGCCGCGATGATGGAGTTATTGGAGCATCTGACCGATGATTTGCGTGATCAGGCGGCTGGCATTTTGGCGATGCAGGATGAAATTCGGCGCACCGTCCGGCTGCTGAAAGGGTGCCAAGGTTGCAAGAACAAGCCAACGCCGCGGACCTGTCCCGAGTGTCCGATGCAGACCAACCCGGACCGCACGGACATGGCGCAGATGATCTGGCAGCCGACTTAGGTTGGTACCCGGAACACCGGGCCGAGCAGTGGCCACCTGATATCAAACTTTGCGTTTTCGTCCTTGCGCAGCACGGACAGATCAGGGTCAGGCAAATCAATTCCCGCAGTGATCGCACCTTGTACCGCGGACCAGGTGGCCATGACCTCTTCCAGTCCGTCCAGATTGCATTTTCTCCGCATTTCCGCCCGTGGGCGCGTGACTGAAACCCCAGCAAATTCGAGGCCTTTGTACCCGGACAGCACAAAGGCGCGCTGCGGCTCCCAGAACGGGGCGATTGCGTCAAAGATTGGGGTGTAGGCGTGTCGGACATCATCGGGCAACGAAATCTCACCCCAGCACAGGGCGGCAAAGACGCCGCCTGGACGAAGTATGCGACGCGCCTCGGCCAGATGTTTGGCGACGTCGAAATGATGCAGCGCCTGCATCGACAGGACCAAATCTACTGACGAGTCCTCAAACGGTAAACCTCCTGCATCCACACACATCGCTTTGACCAATGTATCTGGAAGAAGCGGAATTGGATTGATATCGACGGCGCAGGATGTCGCGTATCGGTTTGCCAGAAATTGGGCGATCTCAGCGCTACCGGCCCCACACTCAACGCTCGTGCACTTGCATAAAGGCAGAGCCGATAGCCAAGACAGGAATTGGTCTGGTTTCATCAGCTCTGCCCTCGGCATCAGTTCATGAGTTTGGCAAATTTCTCCATCTCGCCGTCATGCATATTGTGAGACAATTCCGGTTTTGGGAACTGGCCGCCCGTGGCACGGTTGAAATATTCTGTATAGGCCTTGCGCATTTCACCCATGACATCACCAAAGACTTCGCGCTTGGGCGGGATTGGGAAGACCGAACAGCCGATGATGTCGCTCGATACATGAAAGATGCCGTGCGCGTGCGGACCAGACCCAAGGCTAGCAACAGCAACCGGCAGGTTCTCGTAGCACCATTTCGTCAGTTCGACCGAAGTATGCTCGAACAAAGCTGCGAAAATCCCCGCGTCAATTGAAGCACGCACCAGTTCAACAATCTTCGCGGCGTCTTCTGCTGTGCGCCCCGCTGGCGCATGGCCGGAGTTCATCACCGCGCGTTCGCCTTGAACGCCGAAATGGGCCACAATCGGAATCCCTGCCGCAACGATGGCACGCATATGTTCGATCGTGCCCATTGAGGGTTCAATATGCACACCATCCGCCCCCAGCTTGACCACCCGCGCCGCGTTACGTACCGATTCCTCGATGGAAATACTCGCTGTGGTGTTGGGCATGTTGCAGATGATAAAGGGCGAGGACGCGCCACGCAGAACGCCTTCCAGCATATAGAGCTGCTCTTCAAAATCTACGGTGGCCATAGATTTATGGCCCATCAACCCCATCGGGCCGGGGCTTCCACAACACAGCAAATCCATTCCAAGCTCTTCGGCTATCATCGCACTGGGGGTGTCGTGACACTCCATGCCGACGATGCGCTCTCCTTTTGCGACCTTCTCGGCCAAGTGCTTGAGCCTTGTTTTACGGCGCTTTGTCATCAGATTTCCTCCCTTGATGAAAGATAACGCTTCACGCTAACCGAGTTTCCTTGATTGCTGTGTCAACGCGTTGACACAGCGCGATCAGGACAAGGTCAAATTTCTTGACTGAAGCCGAGAAAGATTTAATCTTACATCATTGTTAGATATTTAAGCCGGAGGGAAGCCGTTGCCCCAGACATCCCGCGAACTAACTCACTTCCACTTTGTCCGGGACCAATTGCTGTCTGGGTACTCTCTCGAAATACCGACATCCAAGGCACAATCTTTTTGCCCGCCTTACGATGTTTTTGTTCCCGGGTCAGACGTTTATCTTCCCCATTTGTCGAACAAGGACGTGGCGGGCCTGGAGGGTGCCTGTAAGACACTCGTTGATTTGGGGTATCAACCAGTGCCGCATGTCGGCGCACGTCACTTCCAAAACGAGAGCCAACTGCGCGAGCATCTGACTGCCGCGCGCTCTGGTGGAGCCTGCCGGTTGTTGGTTCTGGCAGGGGATCGCGACGGCAGTCTGGGGCCCTACAACGACGCGATGTCTGTGCTGGCAGATCCCTCGTTTTCTGACCTGGGGTTTAGCCACATATCAATCAGCGGCCACCCCGAAGGGCACCCCCGGATTGGCGGCGCGCAACTTGTTGAAGCTTTGGAAAACAAGCTGGAATTCTTGGCAGCCCGGGGCATACAGGCTTCCATCACCACCCAGTTCGGTTTTGATGCAGGTTCTTATGCCAATTGGATAAATATGCTGCGCGCGAGGGGAATTGTTACGCCAATAAACATCGGGATCGCGGGTGTGACCTCGATCCCTGCGCTGATCAAATACTCGATGCTATGCGGCGTGGGGCCATCCCTTTCGGCGCTTCGTAAAAGATCCGGTGCAATGGTCGGGCTGTTAAGAGGCTTTCAACCGACAGAACTGATCGACGAGCTTTCGCAGGCGCTTGTCCTGAACGACCGGGCACCGGTGAAATTGCACTTTTTTCCTTTTGGCGGTGCCAAAAAGACCTTTGATTGGGTCGCTGCTCAGCTGGGAAAACCCACATGAACCGTGTAAATCAGGAAGGGACCCTGTGTCAGAATTTGGCTTGGCAAAACTGGACCGAAATTCTGGAGCTTGGCCGCCACGTAAACACAACATCCAATGCGTGGCTCGAAGCCTACAGCCAACAAGATGAGCAAACGGCTGTTTTCTTGAGTGGTCGCGTGGGTCTCCGCCCGATTTCTGACGACGTGGACGACGGTCACGACATTATTGCAAAGGCTGCTCCGGCTATTATCAATTTGTCAGAGACATACACAAGTTCTGAAGCACATTGGATTATCGAAGCATCGAGTATCTATCTCTTCACGCCACTCCGGCTTATGAGTGCCTTCTCCATCTCGGCCCAGTTTGCAGCAAATTTCATGCAAATATTGCAGTGCCAAACTGCCGAAGTGATGTGTTCGCCAATTCATTCCGATTGCGGCTCAAAACGGCTTGCCGCTTCGCTCTTGGCAAGATTGGAAGACGGGCAGCCTGCTGGCCAGAAAGTCTTCGTAACTCAGGCACAGCTCGCGACTGAAACCGGCCTGTCCCGCCAATGGGTCAACCGGCTCTTGAAGCAATTTGAGCGCCAAGGCATAGCAGAGCTCGGCCGCGGCCACGTTTTGTTGCGCGCGCCTGCGAGGCTTGAATGTCAGTTTGGATAGTTCAAACAAAACACTGGGATATTGCAAACAATAAGATGTACGCCGTGTCTATTTGCTTTCCCCAGAGGCCGTCGTCCTGCCCTTAGATATTCAGTCCCGTCATCAGGGCATCCGGGTGCCGAGCAAAGCCCACAATGCAGACCGTCAAGACTGGCCAGTCAATGGCGGCTCTGTCCGCACCTTACCAGTTCGCCGACCGCGCGGCGAAGGTCAGCTATTGTGGACTCGAGTTCGGGTGCGATCAGTCTGCTTTGGGCTGACAGCAGTCATCGGGACAACTCCAAGAAGGCACTAATGATCAAAATCGTGTGCTGCACCGCCGCAAGGCAGCTGTGAGCCCTCTTTGACTAATGCTGCAGCCTGCATGGATGACAGGGATACTTTCAAAAATAGTCGTTCAGCGATGGTCTTTCCGCTTCGACTGCTTCGTGCCGGCGGGCTTTGCAGATATGGTATCCGCTGAGAGGGAGGCGAATTGACTGCCGGGCAGTCTTGCGGCCTGTTCGCACGAGATCCGCATTCATGGTATTCCTCCACTTGGTCGCTCGAATAAGGCGACGTTTCACTTGGACTGATCGAAAGCAATAATGGATAAGCTCTCTGTCATGAACGCGTTCCGCCGCATTGTCGAGCGTGGCAGCTTTGCGCGTGCGGCGGAGGATCTCAGGGTTTCTCCCGCCCTACTAAGCCGTGAGATCAAGCTATTGGAGGAGAGCCTGGGCACGGTATTGCTCACCCGCACTACGCGTTCGATGTCACTCACCGATGCTGGCCAACTCTTCTACGACGAAGCATCAGGTATCCTTGATGCCGTGTCCCAGGTCGAGACGCGCATCCGTGACGGCGCCGGCGCGATACGCGGCCATCTCAAGGTGAACGCCTCTAGTTCCTTCGGTCAGACCGTCATTGCGCCGATCCTGCCCGGGTTATTCGACGCTTATCCCGACCTGCGCCTGACGCTGTCGATGGATGACCGGGTGATCGACATGGTGGAGGGCGGCTTCGATGTTTCGATCCGGATCCGGGCGGCCATGCCGGACTCCGCGCTTGTGGCGCGCAAGCTGGGGACGATGCGGCAACAGGTCTTTGCCGCGTCGTCCTATCTGGATAGTGTCGGTGCTCCGGAAACGCCGCAGGACATTGCCAATCACCGTGTCATCGGTTTTTTGCTTGCCGATCATCTCACAGTCTGGACCCTTCATGGTCCATCCGAAACAGTGACCGTGGATCTTGATCCACCCATCCGCGTTGGTAACAGCCTTGTCCTGCGCGATCTTCTGATCGCCGGCCAGGGCATCGGCACCTTGCCGGATTTCGTTTCAAAAGATGCGGTCGCGCGCGGAGAGCTGGTCCGCGTGCTGCCCGATTGGGAACTGCCCGCACCGGAAATCTACGCGGTGACGGCCTCGCGCCTCGGCATGGATGCGAAGGTCACGGCGTTTCTCGATCATCTGGGCGAGGCGCTGCGCCCCTGACATTCTTCAATCCACGTAAAGAGTGAAGTGAAAGCGGGCCGGTTATTCCGGACCGCCTCATCCCCGATCTTCTCAGGTGACGAAACCCACACCCTTGAGAGGATCCCATGACCCGTGTTCTTGTTCTTTACTACTCCAGCTACGGCCACGTCCGCGCGCTTGCCGAGGCCGAGGCCGAAGGCGCACGTTCGGTACACGGCACCCATGTCGATCTGCGACGCGTGCCTGAAACCGTCCCCGAAGCGATCCGGCAAAAGGCCGAGTTCACAGCGGACGAGACCCCCGTTGCTACTCCAGCCGATCTTGAAGGCTATGACGCCATCATTTTCGGCACCCCGACGCTGTTCGGAATGATGGCCGGGCAGATGAAGTCCTTCCTCGATCAGGCTGGCGGCCTGTGGACCCGGAATGCGCTGGTTGGCAAGGTCGCGGCCGTCTTCGCCTCCACAGGCTCGCAGCATGGTGGACATGAGGCGACGCTGCTGTCCACCCAGATCCCGCTGCAGCACTTCGGAATGCTGATCGCGGGTATGCCCTACACTTTTGCCGGTCAGAAGACGGGCGAGGAAATCGTGGGCGGCGCACCCTATGGCGCGGGCACCATCGCCGGGGCTGACGGGTCGCGCACACCCTCCAAGACCGACCTTTCAGGGGCGCGCTTCCAAGGCGCGCATGTCGCCCGGATCGCCGCACGACTTACCGGGGCAAATTGGCAAGAGGAGGCCGCGTGATGGCTTACCTTACCATAGATTTCTTTCACGACGTCGTGTGCTGCTGGTGCTTCAATATCTCGTCGCGGTTGCGTGACCTTGCCGTCGAGTTCGACCTCGACATCCGGCATCATACCTTTGTATTGCAAGCCAGCCGCGCTGAGATGGCTTCGCGTTGGGGCACGCCAGAGCAAGCCCGTGAGACAATCTTGGGCCATTGGAACGTTTGCCGACAGGTCAGCGACCGGCCCGAGCTGGTCGACATCGGCGCGATGCGCGCGGCCCCGTTCGATTATCCGCACGGGCTGACCGCCGCCGTTGGCTGCAAGGCGGCCGAGCGCATCGGCGGGCAGGCCGCCCATTGGGACATGTTCGACCGGCTTCAGAGCGCGCATTTGACCGACGCACGCAATATTGCCGACCCCGGGGTCGTGCTGGATGCGGCGAGAGCGCTTGGCTTTAATACCGCGCAATTCACAGACCTCCTCAACGACACGGCGACGGTTCAGTCAGTCGAGACCGACCGACAACGCGCCCGGTCGCTACAGGTGCAATCCGTTCCCACACTCATCATCCGGGAAACCGGTGCGCGCCTGGTCAATGGGCCACGCGAAGTCCTTGCGGCGCAAATCCGTGCCGCAAGGCGGCTCGTGGACTGAAGGGTGACCGAGATGAAATCCCTTTTGATCCGACTTTTCAAACCATCGCGGTTGCTGCGCCATGCGCGCTGCGATCTGTCACCTCACCTGCGACGGGATATGGGGCTGCCCCCGTGCCCGAAGCGTCCGCACTCAAAAATTCACACCCTGTGGTAATCCGCCAAACAGGAGCATCGCCATGTCCCGCTCGACCGACATCTTCCTGACCGCCCTAGCGCCTGCCGTCTGGGGTAGCACTTACTTAGTCACGACTGAAGCCCTGCCCGAAGGCTACCCAATTACGCTGGCCGCGTTGCGTGCACTGCCCGCCGGGCTGCTGCTTTTGGCGGTGACACGCTGCCTGCCGCCGCGCGGCTGGCTTGGGCGAACCTTTCTCTTGGGCAGCTTCAACTTCGCGCTGTTTTGGGTGTTGCTTTTTGTGGCCGCCTACCGGCTGCCCGGCGGAGTGGCGGCGACCCTCGGGTCATTGCAGGCGATGATCGTGATTTTCATGGCGCGCGGCTGGCTGGGCGCCCCGATCCGGGCTGGAGCGGTAATCGTCGCAGCGGTAGGGGTGCTTGGCGTTGCATTGCTCTTGGTCAGTCCCGAGGCGCGTCTGGACCCAATCGGCATCGCTGCCGGTGTCGGCGGAGCCGCCTCGATGGCGGCAGGCACGGTGCTCAGCCGGAAATGGCAACCGCCGGTTTCGGCGCTGAGCTTCACCGCCTGGCAGTTAACGGCGGGTGGCCTGATCCTTTTGCCACTGGCGCTGATCGTCGAACCGCCCTTGCCGTCGCTGACGTCGGTGAATTTGGCCGGTTTAGCGTGGCTTGGCCTTGTCGGGGCGGCTGCGACCTATGCGCTTTGGTTTCGGGGCGTGGCGCGGATCGAGCCCGGAGCCGTTGCCATGCTGGGCATGATGAGCCCGGTGACGGCGGTGGCACTGGGCTGGATCTGGCTTGGCCAGTCTTTGTCGCTGGTCCAGTTTCTGGGCGCCTTGATCGTTCTTGGCTCCGTCTGGTTCGGACAGAGGGCGAACCGACCACAAGCGCACCAGATGATCCGCACAACTCGGAAACATGCTCAGGCAATTGTCTGAAGGACGCAGGAACAGGAGTTTGCCATGCAACAACTTCAAATGACCTCGGCTTCGGCGCGCGATATGCGTTTTGCCGGCCTGCTCTACCTAGGGTCAGGACTCATAGCCAATAGATGACGGTTGCCGCTAGCGCGATTGCGGAGAGGAAGACCTTCGGGCACCTGTCGTATCGGGTCGCGACCCGTCTCCAATCTTTCAACCTGCCGAACATGATCTCGATGCGAT
>NZ_JBDWLR010000027.1:0-7586 GCF_039973035.1 Sedimentitalea sp. | reverse complement strand
TGGGAGAGTAGGTCATCGCCAAACCTAATAAGAACCATTCAATCTAAAACGATAACAACCAAACCACATAAAACGCAAAAACTGCATCGCTGAAATCAGTGTTTGCGCATCTGTGGATATCAGCCTTAAATTGACTACAGTGTAAGCGGTATCACGGCAGTATTTGTTTGTCTTTTGCGTATTTTATCATATCGACGGCGCTTGTCAGGGTGCCGATGGCGCCGAAGGTTTCCTGATCTGTCATGTTCGTGTTATTTTGGAATGCCTTCATTCCTTGATCCAGGAGTATTATGAACTCCTTTTCATCAATGATCTTTGTTCTGATACCTCCAACGATCATGGCTTCGATCAGCATTTGAAGTGCCACAAGCTGTCCAGCCTGCACTTCGATGGCGTTTTGCGCTTCTTTTAGTTTACTCATGGTTGGACGCCAATCTCTCTGATCTGGGGTTAAAGGGGTAGTTCCAAGGCATCAACTCATCGATGCGCACAGCGGGATGTCCTGCCGTAATGGCCTCCAAGGTCGCTTTGAGATAAGCGTATGGCTCGACGTCGTTAAGTTTGCAGGTCTCAATCAGGGGCGCGATGCGCGCCATGTTCGGCCGCCTTCATCGTGGCCTGCGAACAGCGCGTTTTTCCTGTTGAGCGCGATGGGGCGGAGTGCGCGCTCAACAATGTTGCTGTCCATCTCGACGGTGCCGTCATCATGGAACAACTTTAGACCCGTCATGTATTTGGCAATGTAGCTGAGCTTCTCGCCAAGGCGTGACTTTGCAGAGATGCGGGAACGGGCCGTTTTGAGCCAGACCTCGAAGTCAGCCATCAGCGGCTTGGTTTGTTCTTGACGCGCAGCCTTGCGTTATTCAGCCGATTGGCCCCTAATCGCCTCCTCTATCTTGTAGAACTTGGCAATGCGCTTAAGCCCTTCTTTTGCAATAGGTGATCCATCGCGGTCATGGACTTCCTTGAGTTTGCGCCGCGCATGGGCCCAGCAATAGGTCAGATTTACAGGGCTAGAGTTGCGGCCGGGCTTGGTCAGCACGTTATAGCCGGTATAGCCATCCACTTGCAGCGTGCCGCTAAAGCCCGTCAGGAAGTCTGTCGCATGTTTGCCGCCACGGCCATCCGCATAGCAGAAGACCACACCCGGCGGCGCAGTGCCACCAAAGGGGCGTTCGTCACGGGCAATGTCACGGGCAATGGCCCAGAGGTAGCCTGTTTTGGTTTTACCGCGTCCGGGGTCCAACACGGGGCAACGGGTCTCATCCGCAAACAACTTGTTCGATGCCTTCAACTCTTTGAACATGTGATCCACAACGGGGGCGAGATGGAAGGATACCTTGCCCATCCAATTTGCCAGCGTGGAGCGATCAATATTTAGGCCTGATCTTGGGTATATCTGGGACTGGCGGAACAGCGGACAATGATCCGCGTATTAGCCCTTTCGGAGCGCAGCGGTGTTTCGGGATCAAAGATGCAAAAGCTGGCAATAATCTCATGCCGCGCGTTCATAAATTCGGTTTCGAACGCGGGAAAGGCTTCGGATGCCGTAATCAGCTGTGTGCCAAGACCTGTGCTTTCTGATGAGACGGATGCGCCCCCAGAATTTTCAATCGACACTGAGCAGGTATCGCCCGCCTGCGCCAAGCCGATCTTTAACTCAGGTTTTTTGTTTTCCGAACTGCTGATGTATTTCATGGCATTGGTCATGCCTTCAGCCCTCAACAGAGACGATGGAACAGCTTGATCGGGGAACAGCAAGACAGGCTCGATGATGGTTGTAACGTCCACCGCATCGTTGCCAGATGTCGCAAGTTCCAGTGTTTTTTGAACGATACGGTCGAGTTGCTGCCCTGTTGAGAGATGCACGCTGGCCCCTCTCGGCAGATTGCGTTGCAACTGCCGGCCGAGCAATGGACAGACCTGTTCATCCTGCGGGGTGTTCCAGCCTACATCAGGTCGGACAATGGCCCAGAGTTCATCGCTGAGGTGGTCAGGGATTGGATCAAGGCGGTGGGGGCATATACTGCCTATATCGAACCTGGGTCAGCCCTCTCGGGACATCGCTACGCGATACCCTGTCGGCCAGCGCATGGGAGAACGGCTGATGCCAAAGCTTCAACGGGCGGATGCGTTATAAACTGCTGCCAAACGGTGAACGGCAGGTGGGCAGCTTTATTTTTCCGATGATTTTATTGGCCTGCAGGCAGGCGTCATGGGTGAAATGGGCCATTCTGTAGAAGCCACGACAAAAATGACGCTTTGCGTTTTCGATCGCGCATTTTCGCTGACATGGCTTGCCGCCATAGAAGAACATTTCTAGGCGAAGCAGTGTCGACCCTTGGGCCGCGCACCGCGTTGCAAGGCGTGGCATGGGCTTTGGTACGTGTGTTTTTGCGCGGCAAGCCCCTTGGGATGGAGCGCGGCGGACGGATGGCGTTCCCTTTCAAACAGCAGGATCTTGCAGACGCGCTTGGGTTGTCGCTGGTGCATACCAACAAAACACTTGGGATTTTGCGCAAACGTCAGTTGGCACATTGGACAGAAGATGAATTGCGGATCAGTGATTTGCAGGCTCTTGCCGATCTTGCACTGATCGAAACCAAAGCCCCGCAGGTACGCCCCATCTTGTGGTGTGCAATGGGTTATGTGTGTTTGCGAACATCTTTAAGACCCCGGCGTTTCTGCGCTATGCTGTAATTCCTTAAAGCCATCTCGCGATAAGGATGCTATGCGCAAATGAAACAAAGGCTTGGGGACGTCATGAGCAAAAAACTATTTCTAACAGGCGCACATGGCATGGTGGGGAAAAACGTTCTTGCCCATCCGGACGCTCAGGAATGGTCTATTCTGGCGCCAACATCGTCTGAACTGGATTTGACCGACGCGCATGCGGTGCGCGCATTCTTCGTGGCGGAAAAGCCAGACGCGGTGGTGCATGCGGCGGGTAAAGTTGGCGGTATTCAGGCGAACATGGCCGACCCTGTCGGGTTCCTTGATATCAACGTCACAATTGGTCGAAACGTGATCATGGAAGCCCACAATGCGGGGGTTTCGCAACTGGTCAACCTTGCGTCCACCTGCATGTATCCTGCCGGTGCGGCCAATCCTTTGACCGAAGAAATGATTTTGACAGCCCCGTTAGAGCCTACAAACGAAGGCTACGCGCTGGCCAAGATTATGGCGACGCGCATGTGCCAATACATCAGCGCGCAAGACAGTGCGGCGCAGTACAAAACCTTGATCCCGTGCAACCTGTTTGGCCTACATGACAAGTTCGACCCAAAGCATTCGCATCTGGTTCCCGCGATCATCCACAAGATGCACATTGCAAAAACCACAGGGGCAGAGACCGTCGAAATCTGGGGCGACGGCACGGCGCGCCGCGAATTCATGTTTGCCGCCGATTTGGCCGACGCCGTACATCGGTCGCTGGGCGATACCAATACTTTGCCTGATCTTATGAATGTGGGGTTGGGTCACGATCATACAATCAACGCATACTACGAGACGGTTGCCGAAATCGTCGGCTGGGAAGGGCGCTTTGTGCATGACCTGTCAAAGCCCGTCGGCATGAAACAAAAGCTTACGGACACGCGCCGCCAAACGGCTTGGGGGTGGTCGCCGCAAACGTCACTGAAAGACGGGTTGTCCGCAACATACGAACATTATCTGAACGAGGTTTCCAAATGAGCCCTAAATTCCCATTGGCCACATCATCGTGGGACGAAAAAGAACAAGAAGCGCTGCAGCGTGTCATTGCATCGGACATGTTTTCGATGGGGCAAGAAGTGAAAACCTTCGAAGCGCAATTCGCCAAGCAGTTCGGCAGCACCTATGCCGTTATGGTAAATTCCGGATCGTCGGCCAACCTTTTGATGACGGCGGCATTGTTCTACACGAAAACACCAAAATTGCAGCGCGGCGATGAAATTATCGTGCCGGCCGTCAGCTGGTCCACAACATACTATCCGCTTGCGCAATACGGGTTGCACCAAAAATTTGTCGATATCGACTTGAACACACTGAACTATGATCTGGATCAGCTTGAAGCCGCGATAACGGACAAAACCCGCGCTATCATGGTGGTTAATCTTTTGGGAAACCCCAACGATTTTGCCCGCATAAAAAGCATTATTGGCGATCGTGATATCATCATCATAGAAGACAATTGCGAAAGCATGGGGGCCACGTATCAGGGCAAAGAGGCTGGAACCTTCGGCGTCATGGGCACCTATTCGGCCTTTTTCTCACACCACATCTCGACGATGGAAGGTGGTATTGTCGTCACCGACGACGAAGAACTGTACCACGTTATGTTGTCGCTGCGTGCGCATGGCTGGACCCGGAATTTGCCCAAGTTCAACAAGGTTACAGGCGAAAAGTCCGATGATCCGTTTGAAGAAAGCTTCCGGTTTGTGTTGCCGGGCTACAATCTGCGGCCGCTGGAAATGTCCGGCGCACTGGGCCAGGAACAACTGAAAAAACTACCCGGTCTGATAGAAGGCCGCCGCGCGAATGGCGCCATGGTGCAGCGTGAATTGGGACAGCATCCGTTGTTCATGATCCAGCAGGAAATCGGAAACAGCAGCTGGTTTGGCTTCAGCCTTGTGTTACGTCCGGATGCTGACATGCAGCGCCACGACTTGGTAAAGCGCTTGATGGCCGCAGGGTTCGAATGTCGTCCGATCGTTGCAGGAAACTTCACCAAGAACGAAGTCATGCAACACATCGACCATTCCATTCACGGATCGCTGACCAATGCCGATTACATCGATGCCAACGGTCTGTTTGTGGGCAACCATCACTATCCGATCACCGAAGCCATCGCCGCTTTGAAAGCGCTTTAGGGCTTGGATGCGATTTTATTGAGCGAAAGCCGCCGCACCCCCTTGCAGTCCCCAAATTTCCGGACTAAACGCACGGTATTGGCGCGGGATGGAGCAGCCCGGTAGCTCGTCAGGCTCATAACCTGAAGGTCGTAGGTTCAAATCCTACTCCCGCAACCAATATTACTGAATAATTTCAGTTCGTTACAAGCCACCTTCGGGTGGCTTTTTTCGTTGGTGAATTGGCTGGTGTTACACTGGTGCTACGTTGGAGAGCAATTTTGCTTCTGATTGCAGAGACGGGTGCCACCACGTCTCATCATGTAGGGCACGCAACGCAATTACGGACTGGTGCTGGTTGAATATCCAGCAAGATACATGCTTTGCGTTGTCAGCTTTGTCCGGTGGCTTCAACGGATCGACGCAAAACATGCGTTAAAACGTTCTACTGGAGTTTCGTAATCCAGCGTTTTTCGAGGTCGTTCATTGAGCTGCCTCGCTACGGCGCTCAGCTTTGCCTGACTATGTATCGACAAATTCGTGCCCTTTGGAAAGTACTGTCTCAGAAGGCGATTTGTGTTTTCGTTTGTTCCGCGTTGCCAGGGCGAATGTGGTTCGCACAGCTAGACGTCGATATCCGTTGCAAGCGTGAAGGCCTTATGGCCTGCCATCTCTGTTCCTCGATCCCACGTAAGAGATTGATAAAGCTCTTTTGGCAGCTTGCCGGACTGTTTGATTAACGCTTGAATGACGCTGTGGCTGTCTTTGTTGCTGACTTTTGCCAACATCACAAATCGGGTGTGTCGCTCGACCAGTGTGGCGATGAAGCTGTTGCCAGATCCAGCAATCAAGTCTCCTTCCCAGTGTCCCGGCATGGCGCGATCCTCGACATCTGCAGGCCTTTCTCGGATAGAGATAACATCGTTGAACTTGCCCAATCCGCTGCGCTTAAGCGTTGCATGGCGTGACCGCCTGATGGACCGTGTCGCGCGTAGATACGCTTGTAATTCCTTCTTGAGCACCCCTCGTGTTTGGATGAATAGGCTCCGATAAATCGTCTCGTGAGAGATACGCTTGTCGTCGTCATCAGGGTGTACGCGCATCAGCCAACCTGCGATTTGTTGCGGAGACCATTTGCGGTGTAACTTGGTTGATATAATGCGGCAAAGATAGTCGTTCCCAACTCGCTTACAGGGCTTCGGGCGATGCGCACGATCCCAAGTCTGCGCGTCAGATATTGCAGCACGGTAGTTATTGGCACCGCCATTACGGCCGACTTCACGGCTAATGGTGGAAGGTGCGCGATGAAGGCTACCTGCGATCGAACGCAGCGACTGTTTGGCCACAAGGCCGCGTGATATCTCTTCACGTTCACAAAGCGTCAGTGCCAATCCGGATCGCCTTCGTATCGCTGGCCTTATGCCGCCGCCACGTTCCAACAACGGATAAATAGATGATGAGCCGCGATCGAAATGGCGCCCAATCGAGCTCATCGATTCCCCCCGCTGCCAACGATCCCAGATATCTGACTTCTGCTTATCTGTGAAAAATACCCGCGTCCGATAGGCCATGACTTACACTCCATCTTTCCAAAAAGATTAAAGTGTTGCGTCGATCCGTTGAAACCACCGGACAAAGCTGCCGTTTTCTGTAGTTGCGCCAAAGTCCGCTTTGCTGGAAGCTCACTACCTAAGCATAGCCAGTCCCATCATTGCTTCTGGCCGTTAACTTAATGCCAAGACAGACCAATAGACCAGCATAAGGGGTTAGTGGATATGGTTGGCGATGTGACCTAACTTAGCTGTATGAGCAAAGAGTCAAAACATGGCGGAGTCCAAAGTCAATATGCTACACCGCGCCACCTCGCGACGCGTGGGTCCTTTCAGGCGAAGTACGCATCTGTCAGTTGGTTTGACTGGCTGATTGATAAGATCGACCTAAAAGAAGGCGCATGTATCTTAGATGTCGGGTGTGGCCCCGGATGGTTTTGGCAGGCGTCAAGGGATCGGTTGCCAAGCGATCTGCGCGTTTCACTTGTCGATACGTCTCCAGGCATGATCGAGGAGGCCAAGACAAACCTTGCGATAGTGAAGCAGGTCGAAGTTATTGAGGCAGGAATTGCGGATGCTGTCGCTCTGCCTAATGCATCTGAAACTTTTGACATCGTCCTACTTTTGCACGTTCTCTATCACGTCAGTGATCCGCGCTCGGCCATTCAAGAAGCCAGTCGCGTCTTGCGCCCGGGCGGGCAATTGTTCGTTAGCACGAATACTCTCGATAATTTAAACGAACTACATGTGCTCGGCGCACAAGCGTTCGGGGGTCCTCCCGTCGACCCGGGGGCCGCTTTGTTCTCGCTAGACGACGCAGAAAAGATGGTCCGGGACGTATTTGAACACACAGGCCGATATGATTTGATCGATGTTATGGCCTGCACAGACCCAGCTGATGCAGTTGCTGTACTTTTGTCTATGCCACCGGGCAACACTGCGTCCGACAAACAACGTAACCATCTCTCCAAACTGATTAACGACGAAAGCGAAAGAACCGGGGGAGTGCTACGAGCCACGCGCAGAAATGGACTGATCATGGGTATCAAGGCGACTTAGCAGACGCTGGACCTGTCGCGGTTTGATGCCGTTCCTTTGATAGCATTTATTGCAACAAAGGCGATGAACTATGCCCCGCCCGGCAGGGTTATGCGAAGCATGATCCCGAGAGGGGACTGAAACGGACGGACGAATTCCGGCAAGATGC
>NZ_JBDWLR010000026.1:0-29681 GCF_039973035.1 Sedimentitalea sp. | reverse complement strand
TGCGGGTTTCGCAAATTCCCGGACACGGATTTCAGTAATTCCCGGACACGCGTTTCGGTAAATCCCGGACAGGGATTTCGGTAATTCCCGGACAGCTGCGGGGACCCGGACACGGTTGGTCATCGCCTGCTCCGTCACGGCATTCTGCCGGTCTTGAACAAGATCGGGAGGGGACATGCCACGACGCAAACAAGCGAGGCGCATGACTGTGCAAGACATACGAACCATATTGCGGCTGACGCATGAACAGGGGCTTTCGGTGCGCGACATTGGTCTGCGCCTGAAGCTCAGCAAGACGACCGTGGCGACCTACGTGCACCGCGCCCGGGAAGCAGGTCTGAACTGCTGGCCATTGCCATCTGGCCGCGATGACGATGCGACGCTGAAGCAGGTCCTTTTCCAGCGTGTCGGCCGCCCGCCCCGAGATCTGACCGAACCCGACTGGCCCAAGATGGCTGCGGAGATGAAGCGCAAGGGGGTGACGTTGGTGCTGCTCTGGGAGGAATACCGAACGGCGCATCCTGATGGCTATGGCTACACCTGGTTCTGCGAACGTTACCGCGAGTTCGAGAACCGCATCAGCCCCCGGTATCGCAACCGCCATGAGGCTGGAGCGGTGATGCAGACCGATTACGCTGGGCACACGGTCCCGGTGATTGATCCCGCCACCGGCACCCAATATCTCGCGCAGATCTTCGTCGCGGTTCTGGGTGCGTCCAATTACACCTTTGCCTGGGCCAGCCTCAGCCAAAAGCTGCCCGATTGGATCGAGGCTCAGGTCCGCGCCCTGAAGTTCTTCGGCGGGGTGCCCAAGGCGATTGTCTGCGACAATCTCAAGGCTGCGGTGGCCAAACCGCTCTGGTTCGAGCCGTCGCTGACCAAGACCTTCTCCGACATGGCCACGCATTACGACACGACTGTGCTGCCCACCCGGCCGCGCAAACCTCGTGACAAGGGCAAGGTCGAAGGCGCCGTGCTGATCGTCGAACGCTGGATCCTTGCGCGCCTGCGCAACCGGCAGTTTTTTTCCATCGAGGCGCTGAACGTGGCCATCGCCGAGCTGCTCGATGATCTCAATGTCCGGACCATGCGGCGGGTTGGGCGTTCGCGCCGGGAGCTGTTCGAAGAGATCGAACGACCCGCGCTCAGCCCCTTGCCCGAGGCGCCTTTTGAGTACGCGGAATGGAAGCGCGCCAAGGTGCATCCCGATTACCATATCGAGGTTCTGCATGCCTTCTATTCGGTGCCACATCGCCTGATCGGGCGTCAGGTCGATGTCCGGCTCACTCACCGCATGATCGAGATTTTCCATAACCATGAGCGGGTTGCGGTTCATCACCGCCGCGGCCAGTGCGGCGGGCATACCACCGTCAAGGAGCACATGCCAAAGGCGCATCAGCGCTACGGCGGCATGACACCGGAAAGCCTCATCACCCGGGCCGCCCGCACCGGCTATCATGCCGCCGCGCTCGTCGAGCGCCTGATGCGCGACAGGCCGCATCCGGAACAGGGCTATCGGTCTGCCCTCGGTGTGCTTGGCCTGCAGCAGCAGTTCGGGGCGGACAGGCTGGAGGCGGCCTGCGAACGCGCCCTGACGGTCGGCACAGTCAGCTATGCCTCGGTGCGCTCGATCCTGATCACCGGTCTGGATCGGGCCCCGAGGCCACCAGACCCCGTCACCGCCACGCCGGTTCACGACAATATCCGTGGCCCCGGCTATTACCAGTAACCCAAGGAAGGAAGACCAAGATGCTGACACACCCCACACTCGACCAAATGACCGCGCTCAGCCTGACAGGCATGGCCGACGCCTGGAAGGCTTTGGCCGAACAGGACCCGGGCCAGGCTCTCGAGCGCAATGAATGGCTCGGCCTCATGCTCGACCGCGAAGCCGCGACCCGTGCTGACAAACGCTTCGCCAACAGGCTGCGCAATGCCAAGATGCGCTTCCCCAACGCCTGCATCGAAGATGTCGATTTCGCCGCCAGCCGGGGGCTCGATCGGCGTCAAATCCTCGCGCTCGCACAAGGCGACTGGATCAATGCCCGCGAGCAGATAATCCTCACGGGCCAGACCGGCACCGGCAAGACTTGGCTCGCCTGCGCCTTCGGCCACCAGGCGGCTCGTCTCGATCATTCCGTGTCCTATGTCCGGATGCCCCGGCTCTTCGAAGACATGGCCATGGCGCGCCTCGATGGACGATTTCCCCGCCTCGTCGACAAGTTGGCCCGCGTCCAGCTGCTGGTGCTGGACGACTGGGGCACGCATGGCTTGACCGACCAGCAGCGCCTCGATCTGCTCGAGCTCTTCGAGGAGCGCTATCAGCGGCGGTCCACCATAATCACCGCCCAGCTTCCCGTATCCGGATGGCATTCCATGATCGGCGAACCCACCATTGCCGACGCAATCCTCGACCGGATCGTCCACAATGCACACCGCATCGAACTCAAGGGAGACAGCATGCGCAGAAAGGATCGGAACGCGAACTTGACCTCCGCCGAAAACACCGAAACTATCCAAACTGAAACATGATCGCAGGCAGATGATCAGCCGTACCCGAGCTGTCCGGGAATTACTGAAACGGCTGTCCGGGAATTAGCGTAATCGCTGTCCGGTATTTTTGAAATCCGCACGCAGACAGCAGATCATCCGCAGAGCGGCTCTGGGCCTGCCTCTGGTCTTCTCAGCCGCTTTGATCGCCGCCTTTCTCTTTGCCAGCTTTGTGATCCCTGCCCTGCCCCGGGAGTGGCAATGGCCGTGCAGCCTCATCGGAGCCGAGTTCAGGCAGAATGTTAATCCGGATAATCCGACCACGTTCTGTGTCATCGTCAGGGACTGAAGTGGGTGTGATCGATGATATCCGCGCCCGTGAGGTCAATGTGGAGCGGTTCAAAGCCGCCTGCACTGGTTCGGTCTGGGTGCTGTCGTTCTGGCTCTCGCGATGACGCTGATTCCACGTTTCTTGGCCAGCCACCCCTCTACATGCGCTGTCCTCGGCGGTGTTTGGGACACGACCACAAGCGGTATTGAAGCCTGTGCGTTCTACCGATGATAGGCTGGGATTCCGTGATTGGAACCAAGTCTGATCGCCAAGCCTGGTGTTATATATGTGTTAGATAAGGTGTTACGCGAATCGGCTGCTTCGTAACACGCTGTTTTGTATTCGTAAAACGACCCTTTTTAACATCTACGGTGTGTAGAGTATCGAAGAACGGTGGGTAGACTATCGAAGAATGGTGTGTAGAGTATCGAAGAACCCGACGGTGTGTAGACTGTCGAAGAACGGTGGGTAGAGTATCGAGAAATGGCGCGACCGAGGAAAAGAACAGCTCTGCTTCCACAGCGCCATACTGAACCCGATTTATTCGTGTGTGATATACTGGATGCAACGCCCAAAAGTGACCGGGCGTCGATGGAGCACCCGCTCTTCTCGCTTTCTGTGAAGAAGGACATGGCGGCGTTCTCATATGAGCAAGGGAATGTGAAGGTGAAGATCACACCGGCCGCTGAAGAAGGCCGGGCCAACGTCTTCGACCGTGATATTCTGATTTATGTTCTGAGCCAACTGATGGCGGCCAAGAACGAAGGTCAGGAAATCGGGCGCCGGGTCCAGATCTCGGCGCACGACCTACTGAAGGCTACGAACCGTCACACGACCGGCCAAGCCTACGCAACACTACGGCGCGCCCTCACCCGGCTGCAGTTCACTCAGATCGAGACGAACATTCACGATCACGGTCTGGGCGAATGGCGTTCGATCTCATTCATCACGGATGCCCGGATCGTGAAGGAGGACTCGACAGGGCGGCTGCTCAGCGTTGAGCTCGAAATGGGCGATTGGCTCGTCAAAGCCATCGAAAATAAGAACGTCTTAACCTTGCACAAGGCCTATTTCCAGCTTCGCAAACCTCTGGAACGGCGTCTCTACGAGCTGGCGCGGAAGCATTGCGGGAAACAGGATGTCTGGCGTATCGGATTGGACAAACTGCAGCACAAGACGGGTTCAACTTCGACCTCAAAAGAGTTCAAGCGGCTTGTCAAAGCGATCTGCAAGGCCGACGAAGTGCAGTCTCATATGCCCGATTATCGTTTCAGGCTTCTGAACAACATTTTGGAAGTATCTCCGAAGCCCGAGTTTCTGGATATCTACGGCGATACCGATGTTTCAGGCTCGATGGATACAGTGCGATTGTCTGCCGACGCCTATGGGAAAGCCCGTGAGGCTGCCCCTACATGGGACGTCTACTTCCTGGAACAGGAATGGCGCATGTGGATGAGCGAGTCTCCGCGACATCCCGATGGAGCATTCATCGGATTTTGCCGAAAATGGTACGAGCGGAAGGGCCATGCGCCATAAATTGACATACTCGCTGTACCCGGAGTACCGACAGATACCGTATGGTACCCTAGAGTAGCCATGGCATGTCTGCCACAGGCACAGCAGTTCTTCCCCTGGATACCTCAGGAAATCCTTCCCTTAACGGGGTCTGCCATGGATACTCAGGAACACGAGCAGAAAAACAGAAAGGCACAAAAATGCCCGTTATATCATTTGCGTCGTCCAAGGGGGGTGCAGGCAAGACGACGTCTGCCATCATCCTCGCAACCGAACTGGCCCAGGGCACAGACATCGTTCTGATCGATGCCGACCCCGCAGCGCGACTGACCCGTTGGTCGAAACTTGCCGGCCTCCCTCCCCGAATAGAGGTCGTCACCAGTCAAGGTGAACGCAGCATCCAAGACGAGATTGCGGCCGCTCGAACCAGCGCGACCTTCGTTCTAATCGATCTAGAAGGTTCCGCTTCGCGGCTTACATCTTTTGCAATCTCGGAGTCTGACCTGGTCATCGTGCCAACGGGCGACGAACAGCAGGACGCAGACGAGGCGATCGAGACGCTCACCCAAGTGGCCATGGAGGGCAGGGCGCGCCGGTTGGAAATTCCAGCTGCGGTCCTCTTCGCCCGCACCAATGCCGCTGTGAAAAGTAAGCTGGAAAAGCATATCAACGGCCAACTGCGTGGGGCTACGCAGGTTTTTGAGACTGAGTTGCACCGCCGTACAGCGTTCTCTTCGCTGCACAACATGGGCGGCGGCCTCCGTCAGCTTGACCCGAGTGAAGTCAACGGCATCGAAAAGGCCATCGTCAACGCCCAGGCCTTCGCGGCCGAAGTCGTCGACATGCTGGAGGAGGCCCGCCATGCCCAGGTCGCTTGATCTCGATCGCCTGAAACAGTTTGAAGCCACACCGTCGGGTCGTGACCACGCTCCAGCTCCGGCTGTCATGTCGCCGAATCGCTGGCCAAGCCGTGAGCCCATCCGGGACGGCCAGATCAGCATCAAGGCCCCGCTGGACGTGATCGAACGGTTCCGTAATCTCTGCAAGGACGACCGCCGAACCTATGCCGACATGCTGTCGATCCTTATGACCGAGTACGAACGGAAGGTTGAGGGAAGGTAGTGCCGGTCGTTTATCGTGAAGGTAACTTGCGGTTTCTGTTCTATTCGAACGAAGGCGATCCACGGGAACCGCCGCATATCCACGTCCGGAATGGACGCAACGAGGCGAAATTCTGGCTGACACCGGCGGTGTCAGTGGCCTATAATGATGGCCTGAATGCCCGAACGCTCAACCGCGTGCAAAAGCTGGTTGAAACTCATCGGGACGCATTGGAAAGGGCTTGGCATGAGTATTTCGCCTAGATCGGTTCGGTTCGACGACGATTGCATGTGGGTCGAACTTGATGATGGCCGCACCATCGGCGTTCCGTTGGCGTGGTTTCCACGACTACTCCACGCCAGCCCGGACCAACGTCGTGCAGTAGAACTCAGTCGGCGCGGATTGCACTGGGAAGCCCTAGACGAGGACATTTCGATTGATGGGCTTTTGCTTGGCCGAGGGGACCAGACAGGAGCGCGTGGACAAGCTGCGTGACTAGAATTCCATGAGCACATTCAGCGATGATCTGATCCAGTCACTGACTGAAGCCGTGGCTCATGCGAAAGGGCAGGGGCCTGCGACAGTCGATGAACCGATCGATCCCCGAGATGCAGCGCGACAAACAAGATGAGAATCCAGCGTCAATCAGGATGAGCACGCGGCGCTTACGCAGGCACAGATGGCTCCGTTGATGGGTATGAGTCTGTCGGGCTACCGGAAGTGGGAGCAGGGTCAGCGCCATGTCAGCGGACCGGCGGCGATACTTCTGCGGGTAATTGAAAAAGAACCGGAGGCAGTTCGGCGAGCGCTCAGCTAAACATATAAGGAGCTTATGCGACTAACTGGCGATCCAACGCTTGCTTCTAGGTCCTTTTTTGCCCGCATCTTTAATGCGCTTGATGTGCGACCGAAGCCCTCCAAAGATACGCGTCCGATCCAGATCATCACAAAAGAGAAAGCCTAATTCTCGGCGTTTCGCCATTGGGGACAGGTTGGACGCCAGGGTTCGATAAACCCTATATAACGCTCCCATTCGTTTCGAGTCAGATTGCGACCCGCACGCTCCTCGCACAGGCGCTCAAAGATACGACCGAGATCAGCGTCAAAAATTCGCGCAATGCCATCATTGCTTGTGGTAGCGATGCGGATGCCGTCCAAGGAAAAGGCGACGGCAATGACTATGTCCCCATGTTCGATGCGGGCGATCTCTTCGCCGTTGTAGGCATTGAAGATGTGGGCGGCGTTGTCACCACTTGCGGTTGCGATGCGGGTGCCGTCCGGGGAAAAGGCGACGGCAGTGACTGAACCGCCATGTTCGATGCGTGCGATTTCTTCACCGGTCTGGGTGTCGAGGATGTGCGCGGTGTTGTCGCCGCTTGCGGTTGCGATGCGGGTGCCGTCCGGGGAAAAGGCGACGGCAATGACCACGTTGCCATGATCGAAGCGAGCGATTTCTTCACCGGTCTGGGTGTCGAGGATGCGGGCGGCGTTGTCACCACTTGCGGTTGCGAGGCGGGTGCCATCCGGGGAAAAGGCGACGGCAGTAACCATGTCCCCATGTTCGATGCGTGCGATTTCTTCACCGGTCTGGGCGTCGAGGATGCGGACGGTACTTTCATCGGAAAGAAAGTTGCCGCTTGCGGTTGCGAGGCGGGTGCCGTCCGGGGAAAAGGCGACGGCAAAGACCTGGTTGCCATGATCGATGTGGGTGATTTCTTCGCCGCTCTGGGCGTCGAGGACGCGGGCAGCGTTGTCGTCGCTTGCGGTTGCGAGGCGGGTGCCATCCGGGGAAAAGGCGACGGCAGTGACTGAACCGCTAAGCTCGATGTGGGCGATTTCCTCACCGGTCTGGGCGTCGAGGATGCGGACGGTACTTTCATCGGAAAGAAAGTTGCCGCTTGCGGTTGCGATGCGGGTGCCGTCCGGGGAAAAGGCGACGGCAGTGACTGAACCGCCATGTTCGATGCGGGCAATCTCCTGTCCTGTCTGGGCATTGAGGATACGGGTGGTGTTGTCGCCGCTTCCGATTGCGAGGCGCTTGCCATCTGGGGAAAAGACGATGGGATTGACTGAACTGGCATATGTAATGCGGGCAATTTCTTCACGAGTCCGGGCGTTGAGGATGCGGACGGTACCTTCGCTGGAAAAAAGGCTGCCGCTTGCGGTTGCGAGGCGGGTGCCGTCCGGAGAAAAGGCGACGGCAGTAACCATGCCCTCATATTTGATGCGGGCAATTTCTTCACGAGTCTGGGCGTTGAGGATGCGGACGGTACTTTCATCGAAAAAAAGGCTGCCGCTTGCGGTTGCGAGGCGGGTGCCGTCCGGGGAAAAGGCGACGGCGTGGACCTTGTCCCCATGTTTGATGCGTGCGATTTCTTCACCGGTCTGAGCGTTGAGAATTAAGGCGGTGTTGTCCAAGCTTGCGGTTGCGAGGCGGGTACCGTCCGGGGAAAAGGCGACGGCAGTAACCATGTCCCCATGATCGAAGCGAGCGATTTCTTCGCCGTTGTAGGCATTGAAGATGTGGGCGGCGTTGTCACCACTTGTGGTTGCGATGCGGGTGCCGTCCGGGGAAAAGGCGACGGCAGTGACCTTGTCTCCATGTTTGATGCGTGCGATTTCTTCACCGGTCTGGACGTTGAGGATGAGGACGGTACCGTCGCCGCTTGCGGTTGCAATGCGGGTGCCGTCCGGGGAAAAGGCAAGGTCATAGACCCAAACTCCATGTTCGATGCGATGCAAAGGCAATTCCGACATTGATTTTATGGCGACCTGATAGGACTGGACGCCTGGCAGCAATCTCCAGCTTTCGATTGCAAGAGCTGCTGCCCGCTCTGCGACCTGTGCGCCACCAACTTCAGAAATCAAGACACGGGCGTCTGATGCCAGTTGCCGACCTTTGGCTTCGCGCGCAGTGGAAATCGCCAACCCAGTCGCATCTATTGCGCGTTTCTCGCTCTCTTGGGCAAGACGGCGCTGCTTGTCTGCAAGATCGATGGCATCGATGGCCCGATCGCGATCCGACTCGGCTTGAAAACGCGCGTTGTCGGCGTCTTTCCTAGCGTTTTCAGCAGATTTTTCTGCAGTGATAGCCCTGCCGAGTTCCGAGTTCCTTTGCCAGGCGAAATATCCGGTCCCAACGATGGCGATCAAAAGGGCGGCCGCGAGCGCAGACAACCATCGGAGTGACTTCTTTTGCTGTGCCTGGTTTGTGGCCAGAGCCGCGTTCTTTTCCTCCAACAGTTTAAATCGATCTTCTTTGTCTCGCTTATTTTTATGCGCTTCGATACGGGCGATCTTGGTGCTCGCGTCGATGAAATCGCGCTCTGCGTCGTTCAGATCGTCCTTATGAGACGTCATCCGGGTTTCGGCTTCAGCAAGAAGTTCGCCGCGCAGCAGAGCGTCCTGGTTTGTCCCGTTCCAGCGCGCCACATCGCCCTTCAGCCTTTGCCGCCAGAGACCGAACTCGCGATCTTCGTTCAGCCAGTCGCGCAGCCGCGGCCAGGCCCGGATCAGGGCCTCATGGATGACCTCGGCGGTTTCCTCACCGGTCTCCGGCGCGCGCCCGGTCATGATCAGGCGCTCCTGCGTGAGCATCTGAACCATTCGCCAGTTCTCTTCGCCTATCTCGGCACGCGTCACCACAGCGCGGGTGTCCTCGCTCTGCTCGCCGGGTCCGGCCAGGCGCACGAGGCGGGTCAGGATCCGGCGAGCGCGAGACTGTCCCTCCGGGTCCAGGTGGACGAAGACGTCTTCGGCGTGCTCGGCCAGTGCCCCCTCGACACCGCCGATGTCCTTGTAGGCTGATCTTGTGAGTTTTCCGTTCTGCTGTCGCCGCCAGAGCCGGTCGAGGGCGAATTGCAG
The DNA here is from genome assembly GCF_039973035.1 of Sedimentitalea sp. NCBI lineage: Bacteria > Pseudomonadati > Pseudomonadota > Alphaproteobacteria > Rhodobacterales > Paracoccaceae > Sedimentitalea > Sedimentitalea sp. The sequence goes on along the minus strand of NZ_JBDWLR010000026.1, from coordinate 20,380 downwards.
CAAAGGCAGGCTGCCGACCGATCCAGCGCTCACGGTGACGATCTGGGGCACAAGTCCCTGCTCAAACGAAACGCCAAAGCGGGATGCCGGGTTTTCCACGGCGCTGGCGAGTTCGGCTGGTGTCATCGGGCCAAGCTTCACATCGGCATCACGCAGCAGATCGGACAGCACGCGATCCTGAAGCGCTCGACCGGTGAAGTCGGCCCGCATGGTTGCGATGGCCCGCAGCTGGCACTTTCGACCCTGGCGACCGATCGCAGCGAGCACCGCAATGAACTCGCGCTGACGTTCGGAGGCTTCCAGGGCCTCTTCCTTGCCGACGCGGGCGGCATCGTCATGCGTGAAGAGCTCTTCGAACTGGTCGAGCACAAGCAGCAGACGCTGGCGCCCGTGCAGGCGCGACAAGAGCGTTTCGGTATGCTCGACGATCCGCTCCGGATCCCCTCGAAGTTGGTCCTCGAGTTCCGTTGCGCGGCGCGCAAGAGCCCCGGCGGTGTCCGTCGGTGCCGAAGTGAGGGCCTCTAGCGCATATGCTAGGCGATAGAGCGGACGGCGGCCGGGGCGGCAATCCACGACCGCCCAGCCTCCTTCCTGGCGCAACCGATGAACAAGCCCGGCCATCACGACCGAAGACTTTCCGGAGCCGGAGGGCCCGATGAGAGTGAGGTATGATTGCGCCTCAAGCTTCTCACGGAGTTCCTCAATGAAGAGATCGCGGCCGAAGAACAGATCAGCGTCTTCTTCGGTGAAGGAGAACAGCTCTTTGTAAGGCTTTGCCAAGAGCGGCCAGATCTGACAAAGTGTTGGTGTCGGAATAACAAAGGCGAGGCGCCTCTCTGCATCCTGGTCTACCGCCGTAACCATGCCAAGTAGCTTGCCGTCACCAGTATCAAAGACCGGTGCACCGCTGAAACCAGGCTCCACAAAGTAACCTCGATCTTGGACATCGCGCACCTGACGCCAGCCCCCTGCGTCGGTCAGGCGTAGCTCGCCGCCGGCCTCTGTGCCATTATCGAGGCCCGCCGGAAAGCCATAGGTGATGAAGGGGGTGCCCGGTGGGGGCACCGAGAGCTGCGCGTTCCGGCTATCCACGCCACCCGGTATCGGTTCCACCAGTTCCAGCGCGGCAATGTCGGAGACCGGATCAATTTCGAGCCCGGCCAGCGAGCGCATCGGTTTCCAAGCCACGATCCGGGCAGAAAGGCCACGTTGCTCCAAGAAGGGCAGGTCCAGCGTCACCTCAGTTTTCGGTGGATTACTGGTGCCGCGATCGCGCCTCACGGTGTCGTCGATGACATGCGCGCAAGTTATCACGTGGCGATCACCGATGAGGAAGCCGGTGCCGCAGATCGCGCCGCCCTCGCCGCGGATGCGGGCGATCGGGCCGGTCACGACTTGGAGGTTCCGCTCGTGCTGCATCAGCCGTCGTCGCCCTTCCAGGTCAAGGCGATTTCGATGTGCGCCTCCGCAGAGGTTGATGCGAGGATCGCGCCGAGCTTGCCCGAAAGCTTGATGCCGAACTTGACCTGGACCTCTTTCGGCAGGGTGCCGAGTCCGGAGGTCTGTGCAAGAATGCCTTCGGCAATGGGCCGTATCCCGGCCATTGCCTCATCGAAGCTCTTCTGGGCTTTCACGGCCACCTCGTCGCGCCCGACGGCGACCGGCCCCTGATCTCCGGGCGCGTCCACTTCAACCTGAACCATGCCGTTGAAGGAAGGAAACTCATAGATTGTGCTGGCCACAGCGGACTCCGAAATACGTTCGTCATATAGGGTTCTGAAATCAACTTGAGGATGAAGCAGTGGCACGCTTCCGGTCAAGAACTATGATTCTAGGGAAGAATGGCGCGATTTTCGTCCGTCTGCCTGAACAGCCCCACTTGAGTGGTCCAATTTGAAAGTTAGTGCATGGTTGGCCTCTGGTCCATCGGGATGATGGCCTCAGGCGCAGGCGGCTACCAGAAAACCGCAACTGACGAACACAAGGCGGCGAACACTTGGCGGATAGTGGCAATGGTGTCGCGTGGGCTTGGGGCCGTCTGGTTGCTTTCGAAGTTTTACCTCGGATTTGGCCGGTCCTCGGCCGGTGGAGTGAACTGGGCCGAACTTGTGACGGCGGGATCGCTGACATTGGTTCTTTTAGCGGCGGCTGGGTATGCGTCCAGGCAATCGAAAACCCACCGTGACCTCGAACAACAGATGCGTTGGTTCTCGCACGAGGTCAAAGCCATCGCCCCGTTCCTTTCGTCGCTTGACTATATCGACCAGAAGGAACTGAAGAAGCAACTTAGTGAACGACTTTTCTGGAAGGACAGGACTGCCAACTAGGGGTCACTGCATAAAAGTGAACAAATTGCACGGCTCATGCGAACTTAAAGTGAACGTCTCATAAGGCATTGATTATAGTTCCATTTATCGTATTTCTGCAGTCAAGATGAGCCATTCTGGGCGCCTTGTCCGCCAAACGACCCTTTGGCGGCCCTTCGGATAACTGTCCCTAAATCGCAATATTGTATGGGATTACGGACAGTATGATTTACGGACGGGAAAAGGGACAAAACCTTACCTGTTTACACTCAGTTTTGGGCGCAATTGTTTTCCGTTCGTTCTCATGAACAGGACAGTGCTGTCACTTTTATGCAGTGACCCCCATCTCTGGTCCTCCGATTTCCTAACTATAGAGGCGGACCACTTCAAAGGGGGAGGCTCAATTGCGCAGAGGACCGTTTTAAACTATAAGGTGGAAAAATAGGATCAAGAGACAACACTCATCTTGCCAATCAATACACAAAATCAATTTGATGAATTCCTTGATATAGCCAAGACGGCGTGGGCAACTGCCAGCTATGGCTGCGCCGAGTTGGAGACACGCAGAAATCGCCTTGAACGCACGCACTTTTCTCTAAGTTTTACGACGATATTGTTGGGCGGTCTGACAACGGCGGACGCCGTCAACTTGTTCAATAATTGGACTGGCCCATCAAACTCTCTAGTACCAATATTGGGCATAATAACCTTTGTCGTGGGTGGAATACTGGCGCTCATCAACCCCTCAGAGAAGGCCAGTGCTGTGCAAAAGGCTTTCATGGAAATGGGCGAAATGCAGGACAAACTGTCATCGAATGTCAGCTTAGCGACGCGGAAACCGGACTACGGTAATGAGGAATTCGAGGTCCAGACTTTGTCGGGAAAGGTCCAGCGCATGCTTCGGGAGCAGAAAATTCCCACCAAAGACCTTCAAACTGAGATTGCCGAGTTCATCCCAGATTGCCCATTCCGCGACGCCACGCCGACCGAAGTTGGAAATTCGGAGGCTCTCGAAGACAATGCGCCGAGTAACGAGATTGCCGATGACGACATGAGACTCCCCGACGAAGGAGCCGGATAAAGTGGCTTTTCATTTACGCAACAGCCTGATCAAGAACCGCGATGGTTTGGTGAAGTTCAAGATATTCCCGGGGGGCAGAAATCGGCATTATCACGTCGGCGTCTGGACGGAAGCTGACGACCCGCTTGAGATGGCGCGAGTTGCCGAAGTGCGTTATGTGTTGCATTCGAGTTTCAGAAACAAAGACCGCGTTTCCCGTAGTCGCGAAAACGGCTTCTCGGTCACTTTCTGGAGTTGGGGAACTTTTACGGTCCGCGCAAAGGTTATTTTTGTAAACGGGGACACCGAAGATCTGGAACCCTACCGGTTGAAGATGAACAGCTCAGACTTGAAGACTGCGGTGAAGGTGTAGTTGCCGCTCTTTAGGTTTCCACTCATCGGAGCGGTCACTCCCATTTTTGGACACCTTACCGGACGATTTAGCCTTTCCACTGTAAGTGGCGGGGCATTTCCAAGAAGCTGATCTCGAGAAAATATCGTGATGGGGCAAAAAATATGCTATGTAGAAAGCGCACTTCTAATTATCAACTGGAAGGTTTCTATTATGCCCCCGAACTTTGTTGAGAGCGAGGACATCGATGGTTGCGATGTCGATTTTGCACTAGAAGAACAGACGAGGAATGCGGACTTGCCTGAAACATTTGGCGGAGTTGGTAGCGCAGAAGAGGAGTTAGATGGTTGTGATATAGATTTTGAGGCTGAGTTACAAACCGCAGATGTAGATTTACCACTCACAACGGGAGGAGTTGGGTAATGGCATTCAAACTTACTTGGTTGCCGGGTGTATTGCGGAACTCTGGTCTGAAAGTCTCCGAAGTGGGCGGCTGGCAGAATCGCGGGCGACGCGAAATGGGAACTGTTCGTGGCATTATGTGTCACCATACGGCAGGTGGACTAAGTGGCATTATGCCCAGCCTCAACGTCATCCGCCGTGGACGTAGCGACCTCCCTGGACCGCTCGCCCAACTGGGACTCGGCAGGGATGGAACGTTCTTTGTTATTGCGGCAGGAGTTGCCAACCATGCCGGAAGAGGTATGTGGCAAGGCGTGACAACCGGTAACTCAAGCTTCATAGGTATCGAGGCAGAGAATACAGGCAGGAGCAATGATTTCCCGTGGCCTGAGGTGCAGATGGATGCCTATGCGCGTGGTTGTGCTGCAATTTTGAACCACATCGGCGCTTCGGCAATCATGTGTTGCGGGCATAAGGAGTTTGCACGGCCAGCGGGACGCAAGCCTGATCCAAGTTTTGACATGGATAAAAACGATCATGACGATATGGATTCATTCCGAACGCAGGTGCATGAGTTTATGCATGGCACAGGTGTGCCGCGACCAATTATCCCAGCAGAAAGCGCTGATGGTCGACCAACATTGCGTCGTCCAGCCACAGGCGATTTAGTAAAAGAGATTCAGGCCAAAGTAGGTGTAAGTATTGACGGCGACTTCGGTCCTAACACAGAAGCAGCTGTGCGAGCGTTTCAACAGCGAAATGGCTTGGTTCCAGATGGGATCGTTGGGCCTAAGACTTGGGAGGTATTGCTATCGTAAGCATGGCATTTTGGGTTCGCAGCACTCTGAATTTGAGCGTTGCACTAAGCTTCGTGTGCACCATAGCAATGCCGCTTTGGGCGGAGGCCGTTTGCCCAAAATCACCTGAAGCGGCAGCGTTGGTTTCCCTTAACGCGCTCTATGCTGAGGACGGAAGAACGCTATCAGAAATGGTGCATAGCGAGAGAGGGGTCCGAGTATCTCCTTCCGCGTATGTCGATTTTGAATCAGATAGAGTTTTGAACCAAGAGTCGATCCAAGAACTCTGGTTGGATAGTAAAATCTATACTTGGGGATATGCGGAAGGATCTGGCGAATCCATCATGATGACTGGAAGCAGTTTTATATCCACGTTTGTCACAGAGTTTCCATTTCGGGCAGTCATTGCCGCACCACATGAACCTTACGCTGCCCCGGCATCAACCGTGGACAATGCATCTGAGATTTATTCTGACGCTATAATATTCGAGTTCGTTCTCGGAGATTCTCCCGAAGATTGGGCTGCACTACGACTAGCTTTCACACCCGAAAATGGCTGCCAGAGGCTCGTAGGGTTGATTCGAGCCCGATGGTCACCCTGAAAGTTGACAACAACAACGTTCAAGCAGCGCTCATGGATCGGGAACCGTACATTCGCAAAAGCGCGCGGGGCGCGGAATTTATCGGTCGTTCATGATGCCATCTGTGTTCTCCTTTGCGACACGATAGGTGGTCAAAGGAGCGGTAAGAATACGTGACAGGTCCGGAAACATCTAATAAAAATATGAAGTTTAGAGGTTTCTGAGCGCCATCGAAAGTGCGGTTTGGCTATACGAATCGTCAATTCTCCAACTCAGGTTTCCATTGTCTTGAACATATGGATCGTAGACTATCACTTCGGTGAAACAAACAGGCCGATCGCCGCTACTGCCTGTAGGTTTTTCGCAACTCGCGCTACTCACGGCGTCTGCGGTCACAGTTAGGATATCCTGACCAGGAAGCTTGATCTTGAACTTTGCAACAGTAGCGCCATCTGTTTCACGCGCGCCCACGCGAAATTTGGCGCTTTCGGATCGGTCTTCCGACACAAAAATGACAGTTCTGTATCTTTTATCCTTCGGCTGGAAAAGTTCTAGGATGTCTTCGGTAGTTGCTCCGTTGGCCTTTTTTGCTCGAGTGTAATCTCGCAGCGCCGTCTTTGAGTTGAAGAACTGTTGCCGAACGCTGTTTTTTACCTCGGTTTTGAATTCGCCCCCAATCGTCGCTTCCAAAATTTTAAGATCAGCAATGGGCAACCCTTCTACACCAAAGCCTGCCAATCGATCCCCGTTTACATTTCTAGGTTGGGATGACGTTCCTTCAGTAAGCTTAACTTCTCCGATAGGGGTAAGTCGGTTCGTTTCAGTATTCCACATGTAGAAAGTTCCAGCGGGAGTGGCTCTAGGATCGTACATTCCAAGCCTATTCGGTTTCGCATATGAGAAATCGACTTCTGCGGTCGATGTGGGTTCTCCGACACCAAAGCACCCGGCCAAAATAACTGGAGCCGTAAGAATAAATTTCTTCATATCATTAATCCTGAAGATAGTGTGAATGCACTTATAGGTATAACGATAGCGTTATTCTCACTCCAACACACGGGAAATTTTTGCCAAACGACGTTTGGTAGCTGTTGGGGCGCTCAGTGCGTGTGGGATTTTGGCCGAACGGTTATAGCCTCCTTTCGGGTCGCGCTCCATGGTGACCATGGCGGTGGAACGACGACAACATGGTTGAGGCAATCTGTGTCAATGGCAATTCAAATTTCCCAGTTTATCGGGTTTCGGTTGTCAGCCAACCTGAACCGCTGCACTGCCTGAACATGTATTTTAACACTATTATCAATTCTGTTAAGTTCTCGCCCCGCAATGCCTGTGGATCGATAGGGCAGGGGCGTGATTTCTGCTTCGCGGTTTAACAGTCTTCGGATAGACTGTTAAACATGAGCGAGATGCGCCTCACCGACACCGCCGGAAACCGGCTTTACCTCAACGCCGAAGAACGCGCTGCCTTTCTGGCGGTGGTCCGCCGCAAGCCTGCGCGGGATCGTACCCTCTGCGAAACGCTGCACTTCACCGGCTGTCGGCCGTCCGAGCTGGTGGAGATCACCCCGGCCAGGGTGGACCTGTCGGGCGGTACAGTCACCATTCGCAGCCTGAAGAAGCGCAAGGATGCCTCTGGTGCCTCGAAGATCGTCTACAGAAGCGTTCCGGTGCCCCCGGACTACCTGGACACGCTCAACACCGCGCATGGCATCCGAGAGGCCCAGAAGTCGCGCAAGCAGGCCAAGGCGCCAATCTGGCCGCTCAGCCGCGTGCGGGTCTGGCAGATTGTCAAAGGCATCATGATCGAAGCCGGGATACCGGACGCGCCGCACCGCAGTCCTAAGGGCTTGCGCCACGGGTTTGGGGTCAACGCCACAGTAAACGGCATTCCGCTGCACATGCTCCAAAAATGGATGGGGCATGCCCAGCTCAGCACCACGGCGATCTATGCCGATGCTGTGGGCAAGGAAGAACAGGATATCGCAGCCAGGATGTGGGGGTAGGGACTATGCATCTGAACAAGACAAACCAGACGCCAATCTATACCGCTTCGATCGCATCGAGGTCGTGCGCGGCCTATTTGATGTCAGAGCTCAAAAACTGGAGATGATCAGTAATGCACTTGATCACTAGTTTGCAAACTAGTGTCTCAGATGACCTCAACGTCCCATTTTCACAAACTTTGTTTGCGAAGAATCTACTTCCACAAGTCTCAAAATAGGTACAACTAGATTTGCATATTTGCTCCCCTACAAGCGCGTCTCGATAAACAATGGATGCAAGATACTTAGAAAAGGCTGTTAGCAGTGAATCTCTACCTATTCGCCCAAAGCTAAAATTATGATATCTTGGACTCTGCAAATCGCATAGCTCAGGAGAGAGAAAGTAAATTCGTCCGTAGGCGTCAATTGAAACATAGTCACTATTAGTGACGTTTCCAGCCTTTTTGTGTACGCTAATCTTTGAAGCCTCTAAGAACCTGTCAACTTCTCTAATTTTGAAATTCGCTGATAAACTCTTATGATACTTAAGTATGCTTTCAAAAAAGTTCTTAAAATCTTCGGTATCTGTAGATTTCCAGCTAGTAGCAGTATTGAGCCCTTCCACCTCGTCAATATTAATACCCCAAATTCTTGGACCTATAAGCATGAGCTCTTTGACGATTTTTTCAGGTGATTTTATCGCCTCCTTAGTTAGAACCGACAAAATGGAGAAGCTCAAATTGTTCTGCCTGAGGCACTTTAATCCTTTTAGAACAGCGTTAAGACTTGACCGACCGCTCCACGATCTTCGGTTACGACTGTGCATTTCCAACGGAAAGTCAACGCTTACGGTGACATTGACTCGATATTCTCTAAATACTTTAACCCATTCATTGTCAATTAGAACACCGTTTGTTTGAAGGCTAATTATACTATCAGGTTTATGCAGCCGTATAAGCTTGCAAATTTCACTGAAGCGCGTCACCCCCACTACTAGAGGTTCGCCAAAATGAAATAAAACTTCGACGTCATCCAAAAAGTTATCTGAATTAGCGACAAATAGCTCGTTGATGGTCGTGAAATCTATTAGCTTAGAGTCTTTTCGGTTCGCAAGGTAACAATAAGAGCAATCAAGATTGCACAACGGTGTTAACTGCAATGCCAGTTTTCCAAAATGCTTATTCAAATTTATAGAATTACAAGGCCTATTATCCATCAGGGGCGATCAGTGCTTCCTTAGAGGTGGAAGGCTATCAGTCCATATTTCCATGGTAGTGCTTGCATTAGCGATAGAGTCCGTAAATGCATTATTCTCGAACTTTTCCTGAATCCGACCGGAAGAGTTCTCTCCAGTTTTACTGGTACGTGACGCGTATGAAGCCACCAAATTGGATTTCGTACATTCTGAAGTATCTCCCATCTCCAATTTATTAGCCATCAACCTGTCTCCCTGACCTCAGCATTCATCTCGCAGAAGTGCGTAAATATTTGATATCGCGCTGTTTCGACGCATAATATCATCTTCCAGAACAATTTCATATCTTTTTAATTCACAGAATCGCTCTGAAATACCTGATTGATCGTTATTGTACTTACCAAGCACGAATAAAGCTAACTGCTTATAAGATGCGGTGATATTATCTTTCTCCAGTACACTTGACAGAAAGCTTAGGCTTTCTGCGTGCCTACCGGCGTCATGTATTTGGCTAGTTAATGCGATAGCAACCGACTTATAGAAACGGTCAAAAAAATTCCGATCTAGCAGTCCGGCATTTAATTGGGATTCAATTTTTTGAAGCGCTTCACGCGCTTGAATTGGCTGACCGCTCACCGCAAGATTAATGGCCGTGAACACCATCGCTCGCGTCAATGGAAGATCCGAAATATTATCTCTTGATTGCAATATTGAAATACTTAATTCTAGATTTTCTTCGGCTTGCGAGTACTCGCCAGCTTTTGTATGATGCAGCGCTCGAACATATAGGTACCTGGCCCAGCGTTGGTGTTCATTGCCGAAAGCTACCTCGTTTATCGACATACCAACTTCAAAACTGTCAATTGCTGCTGAGTGCTCCCCGGCCTCAACCAAGATTGCACTGTACAGCTGATGCCAAAGCGCAAAAGATGTTGAGAAACTGTAGTCAAGTCCAGCTTTTCCAACAAGCACAGCATAAGATGAGATCGCATCCTTGATGTGTTCTCGTGCCTCGTTGGACTGCCCAGATGCAAAGTAGGAGAACGCCAGATTACTTTGTAATTCTGAATAAATTTGCCCTTGAAGACCATTTTCACTTAGAACCCCAACCGCCTCGACATATATCGCCCTAGAACCGCCCAAGTCTCCAATCTCATGCAGGTAGCCTCCGTAGTCACTGGCGACCTCAGCGAAGAGTATTGGCTCCTCAGCCTCCTTACCTTGAACTAGGCTCCAAGCCTGGAGGAAGGTCATTTCGGCATCTGGAGAACCACTAAATCGTAAATATGTAGCAAGTCGTCCGATAAGAAACGCCCTGTCAACCTCGGAAAATCTGATGCTATTTTCTTGGTAGTGCTTGATCGCATTGTTTAAGGTCGAGATAGCTTCAGCCGTTCGGCCCATTCCATGAAGTACGCGCGCCCTTTGAGAAAAGTAAGAAGGTGTCTCCGACACATCCCTAGCCTGTTCAAGCACTACATCAGCCAAATGGTAGTCTCCTCTGAATATATGGAAGGAACTTTGGAAAAAAAAATCTCTGCCAACTCTTGCTTTAGAAGTCTGGCAAGTCGGATAGATAGTCTTTCGACTTCTGCGGCGTCACTATTATCGGAAGCCCTCAGCAATTCAAAACGAACTTCACCTATTTCATTTCGAAGAGATGAAATTCTTCTGCTGTCACTCACATAAGCCAAGGGAGATGATCGTGCCAATTCGAGCTCTTCTCTTGCTTGGCTCAGCTTCACCTCTATTAATGACAGAGTTTCTGTCGTGCGCCTATGACCTCCCAGAAGTCCAGAAAAACTCTGCCTTAACAAGGCTAAATCTCGATCATCTTCAAGGCTTTCAATTTCTAAATCAAGGCGCGCCGCAATGCTTTGTGCGTTACCATTTGCAATTGTTTGTACGATGAAAACAACCAACATCGAAAAGATTATTAATGTACATAGATATATTGACAATCCAAAAATTAACTTAAACTTTCCGGAAAACTGCTTCGACAGTTCAACAAAATATCCGAAAAATATCAAGATAAACGCTGATAGAAAACAAAGACTAAGAACATCCAATCCTGGTTGTCCATCGTCGTATAGAACAATCAAAAGACCCAATACGGCCGTTATTATGAACCCTGTGAGCTGTATACGGGTCTTCAGTTTCGGCAGAGCGCCAACAAGCTTTTCTAGGTATTCCATTTCAAAGAAATCTCACATCTCAATACACAAAGATCGTTCTTAGCGTTCATTATAGCCTCAAACAACAAGCTGAGCTAGTGTTCCGAGTCCGACGCTTCCTACCTTTTCCCCCTGATTTCATCGAGAGCATCCAGCGCGCGGCGTTCCCGGGTGAGAATGTCCTGTGCGGTTTTGGTCCACCTGAAGGGTTTGGGCTTCTCGTTGTGCTGCGCCAGCAGTGCAGACCGTGATTCGCTATCGAAGTTGATGGTCTCCGACAAACTCGGGGCGACCAAAGGGGCACTATCGGATTAGGCGGTTGATTGTAGAGTACAACTCTTTGGGATTGTCATATTGAGGTAGATGACTTTGGTCCAGTGTCTTAACCTCTGTAGCGGGTATCGATCCAGCATAGGCCGCAATCATGGCATTTTGTACGTTCAAGGGGATTACATCGTCACCAGTGCAACGGATATATGCCCGCTTCAGTGAATTGAATTCAGGACCTCGCGTGAATGCCTCTGATAGGGGCTCAGATGGTTGCTGTACGAATTTCAACTTGCGTAGATGTTGCCAATAGTCACCCAAAAAACCTTCTTTGGAAAAGGTAGGGTCGTTTCTTGCAAGTTCTATTATATCGCGAGCGGATTGCCCCTGATCAGGAAGCATAGCTGTGACGTAAATTAGGCTCTCAATGCGCTCTGGGAACTGCGCGGCGGCATGCGAGATGACAGCACCGCCCATTGAATGCCCAATCAGTATGACCTTTTGATCCGCTGCCTCTGGGAATGCATTTACGACCTCGCTAACGTAGGCATCCATGCCGAAATCTGCGGAGTAAGCGCCGGAAAGCAACAAGCTCCATATATCAAGAGGCCTGTCGTGCCCCGGTAGCTGTATGTTAGCAACGTTATTTCCAGCGGCTTCTAGGCTCGCCGGTATAGTGTTCCAACTCGCTGAAGTAGCGTTCATGCCGTGTACTAAAATTATGTTTTTCATATCAAAAGGATCCGATAGGTTGGTGGTCTCGCAAAGCCTTAAGCTCGGTTCGTTCTTCGTCTTTCGCAGGCTCCAGTATCCGCACATCTGGGTCTGCGGCAAACAAGGGACGGTGCACTGTCCTTCATCTTAGTCCCAAAGTGTGTGCGCGTTCCGGGTTTTAGCTTCGGCAGCATCAGAGGGACGATATTCCCAGTGCCAATACTCACTCTTCACTGTGCGGACGAAGCCAAACGATGTCGCGTGAACCGCCAACCAATCATAAACCGGCAGACCCGGCCCGCCGCTAACGGGGATATCAAGCGCCGTGCCGTTCTGGTGGTTTGAGTGCCCCGGTTTAGCGGCGAGATTGAAGCCCGTCACGCCCTTCTTCCAATTGTCGTACAGGTATTTCTGCGCCGCATAGGTTCGGAAGCCGCTGTTTATGACTATCACTATGCTGTCGGCGGCGGCAGCCTGGACCATCGCAAAATACGGCTCAATCGTGTCCTGTGTGAGGTTTTCCAGTTCGAGGCCGGCATCCACGATCTTCACCAAGGCAACCTGGCCGACATAGTCGCCTCTACTCCAGGCTGCGGTTTCGGCGTAACGACCCGCCCCCGACTCGGGATCGATCTTGCCTAGGGTTACGTTGCGGAACGCGCCCTGGAAGTTCGTAGTTGCAGTCCAGCCGAAGTGTCGGCCGCTCACCGCATCTTCAACATCTGCAAAGAACCGATTACGCTTGCCTGCGGGTACGATGCGGACGTCACGCACCGAAACCGTTGTCTCTTTAGGAATCAGGATGTAGTCGCCGACCACCGAACCCGCAGGGATGTCATCTGTGGCAGCGTACGTCAAAAAGGCCCAGATGTCGCCCGTCGATCTAACGCGAGCATCCGGGTCCGACACCAGAAATGTCTTTTCCCTATAATTGTCGTAAATCGCCATGCGCCACCCTTTTTGCTCTTCGCCCCTTGCGCTCTTGCGTAGTCCACATAAGATCTGACCGTTTCCGCAACTTCTAATCTAATGCCTTACGGGGCTTTCCAGTGGATCAGCAATGATCCGAGCTTGAGCTGGTCGATCACCTTCTTGGCATAAGCGTGATCCACTGCAGGGCACCCCTCACTGCGACCGACGCGTCCAAATTGCTGCACAAATGTCTTCGAAACGTAGTTCGCACCATGCATGACGATGTAGCGAGAACGGGCGTTGCTGTTCGTATCTTCAAGACCGTCCAGTTTCATTGAGTACCCGTTCTTGCTGCTGTGATACGTCTCAGCACAACGGTAGATCCCTAGTGAACTCGCATTAGAACCCGAGACGTTACTAAACACATTCGCGAACCCGTCGTCCGTCGGGCCTTCGGACCCAATGCCATGGCCACATAGGTATGATGTCACTTCTTCGGCTACAACATCGAGTACGAACAATCGAGACTTACCAGAATGAAGGTCAAAGTTTACCACCGCCCAATATCTCGGACGGCTGGTCGGATAACGATCATTCCTCAACTCAATCAAACGTTCGACTGGAAAGACTAGTCGGGCATCTACTCCGAGTTCTCTGAGAACGACCTCGTCAGCACGCGCAGCCTCCCTGCCACGGTCGGCAAGGAATTCAGCGCCACTGCCGGGCGCACCCGTCGGCACATTCGTCGCTGACGAAGCCTCTACTTCAGTCTCGTCGGGATCAACGATGCCCCGGCCATCGAAAAAGGACACTTGGCCCATCTCAAAAAGAAACCGTTCGGAAGAACGCCTGCGCGTAAGTCCGGCAAGGACAACTTTTTTCCCCTTCACTGTGGCCTTATTCCATCGTGGAAATTCTGCTGCGGCACTCTCGAAATCACCATCATTCAACTTTTTACGCAGGGTTGATTTTGAAAGTGCGCCACCACCAACATTGAAAGTGAACGAAACTAAGGCATCAAACTGGTGCTGTTTCAGATCAACGTCGACATAGCGAACAACAAAATTCTCACTTTCACGCAAATCCTCTCGGAGCAAATCCTCTGCTTCATGTTTGGAAATCACATTTCCGGAGTAAGCGGCATCGCCGGTGTGTCCATATCCAATTGTCCAAACCCCGACAGGATCAGCATAAGCTTTGAGATAAAGACCCTCAAAGTGCTTCACAATCATCAAACCGTCGTCTGAAATTTGCATCGTTTTCTCCTACGCTTGATATCAAATAATTCCGCTCGAGATCGAAGTTGTGAACAAAAAATACGGATCCGATTATAAACCAATGGCATTAAACGCAGAGCTTACGACCAAGCTAATCAACCCTGTCCGAAACCGTTCGAGCCGTGCTTGAGTTACGCCCGCGGCCTTGAGCGCATGCATCTTTGCCAAGTCTTTCTGCCCACCAACGAGGTACTCGAAATCATCTTTTGAAATCTTTTCTTGAGCTAGTGCATCTCCCCAACGGCGAAGAGCCTGTTCACTGTCTTTTACAAAGGCCTTTGCGTCAGCTTCAGCTTGATCAATCGTCTCTTGAACGGTGTTCTTGACGAGTGTTTTTAGGCCTTCTTGAACTGCATCAATAAATTCGTTCCAATTTCCTGACAAAGACATAACGCTCCTCCTAAAAGTCATTTTTCACAGACGGAAGCTTCCCGCTTGTTGATCTCAACACAAATAATCGTGTCGAACGCCTCACCAACTTGCATGCGGATCTCTTCTCGTATGAATGGACTAAGAGTCCCTGAGTTACGCCATCTCCTAGCAAACCCGCCCAACAAGTTCCCATCAGGATCGCGCAGGATGTCCCATTGCGCTGAAACCACGCCATTCTTCGGTAACCCATTCGAATACTCATAGGCGGCATCCACATCAACCAAGAGTATTTCTACAGCAGTTCGGTGCGTGGAATATGGTTGTCCCGACTTGGCTATGAGCGCCAAGCTTTGGGCTTTCAGCGTCGTGGCGTTTTTGTATGCCTCTTGACTGAACGGACTGATAATCGGCTCACACGCTACCAGAACAAAAAGCAATGAAAACAAAGTGGCAAATTTTCTATATAGAGCGTATTGCATAAATTTTCCTAAAATTTTCTCTCAGCCTAGCACGACTTCAGTCGCGTAAAAAATTTTGTCGGCACCCATTCTGTTCTGCCGGTCAGTGCCCGCACTCTCCACCGCCAGCTAGCCTAATGCGCGGGAAACCCCTCTACTCACCGTCTATCGATATACCAACACAGGCTTGCCACTCTTGATCCATTTGGATCATGACTCTCCGGTTTTTTGCGAGAGGAGCATTCTGCGGGTTTCGCAAACTCTCAGACACGCGTTTCGTTAATCCCCGCGATTCAGGTTTCAGGACGGACGCTTTAGGCATCAAGCGACCGGCGGAAACACACGAAGTATCAAACGTATCAGCTCAATCCGGCTACTTACCCCCGCCTTTGAAAGCACTGCGGAAACTTGGTTCTTTGCTGTTGTTGGGCTTGTGCCACGCCGCTCCGCTATCTCTGCAATGCTTGCACCATCAGCAATCCATCGACAGACATCGGTTTCTGCATGGGTCAACCCATAGAGCTCCGTGAACCGATCCAATCGAAGGTATGGAATTCGTTCGGGATCAATAATGGTGATAAGTGCCCCATCCAGTCCCTGCTCCAGTTCAGCCTTGCTGTCACTGACCGGACCGATATCCAACAGGAGCGGTGTCAGACCTGACGGGCGCGCTATCGAAACCAAGGATTCGTGTCGATTAGACTGGCCACGCGCAGTTGAGCCCACGTCGAGGATGTGAGTTCGAATTTTAGAGGTTACATCAGGGTCAGCGGTCACAATCCTACCATCACCAGCCAGCGCAATGCCGTCTTTTAGACCCAGTATTCTCTCCGCTTCAGCATTTTTGACGATGACTTGCCCATCCGGCAGCGCAATAGCAATTCCCGCCTGGACCTGATCCAAGGCCGAAAGCGTAGCCTTATATCGAGCTTTCAGAAGGGCGAAAACGCGACCAATTTCGAGAGCCTTTGTTAGGTGCGGAAGCAGAGCTCTTGACCTTTCACTCGAGGAAAGCGGCACTTCGAGCTCATGCTGATCAAAGCCGATGCTCATTGCATCAAACCAAACGAGATCTGCGTTCAAACGAACCCCAAGTCGCCGCGCAACACCTGTTCTTCTCCTTAGAAAGGTGTAGTCTTTGCGGGCGTCGAGGGCCTCGGCTGAAAGCCCTGTGTCCAAGTCAGGTATCGGTTGGTGTGCGGGCTGGGCTTGGAGAAAATCCCAGTCTTTATTCTGCATCCGTGAAAGCCAAGCTCCATAGTACCAACCCGCAGGTGTGCGAGAAAAATCCAGATAAACACTGGACATCATCGTTAAGTCTTTTGATCCGGCTTTCTTGCCACGGACCACCAATGCGATAGCCTTAGCTTCAATTGCGGTTGCCGTCGCATCTAGTGCGCGACGCCAGCTCCCCGGGTTGACCGCTGTGTCGTATATCAGTTCGAGTGCCTGATAGCCTCTGGTATCCAATTTCATTCTTCACCTCCACTGCCCGGAAGATCGCAACAAATATGAGCTGGTGGCCCCTTTTCAATCACGGTCGCTGATCTCACGCCTCAGGCTCTGTCGGTCGCACTGCAAACTCGCTGTCAAAACACAGCTCCCGCCCGTCGCCAAATGCATGGTGATGCTTGATCAGGCCATACTGGCATTAGAACGGGATGCCCTGCACACGCCATGGCTTCACGCCGTCGATGTTCACGAGTGACATTGGTTCACCACCAAACAGAACCAGGTCGGCAGGTTTCTCGGTCATTACGATCTTGGTCAATCTATCATTTTGACCAACATAACATATCACAACCCGTGTGTCGGCCTCCGGCCGATATCGCGACCCTTCTCGGCTTCCGGGTTTTTCTGCTCGCGGTAGTTATCCGGCTGCAGGCGTTCGCCGGCAATGGTTTTGCCGGCGACCAAGTTGGTTTCGAAGGACGGGGAGTGCCCGATATCACTTGTAAAACTTCACCACTCATCAAACAAAAAAATCACCACCACCTACCTCTGCACGCATGGCAGGGTATCTACACAACCCTCGATTCACACGCGAATAGTTGGCCGAAGCTCGCGCATGAGTGGAGTGCAAAACCCCATATTTGCCAACTTCCCTAACGTGGGGTCGACTCCGGTGTAAAACGCACAGCAATAATGGGCCACAGAAACGGCTGCGACTTAGCGCAGTTGTAGCGGAGTAAAAATCCGCCAGTTTGTGTCCTTCGGTTATTCGGAGGGCGGAATCGTATCACAAGCAAAACGCGGGTAAGCGTACCAATTGAACCTATTGGCTTTTTTGACCTGTAAGTCTTTGAATTTTCTGATCCCAAATTTGTCCCAATCAGACTATCTTTCAAATAATACGATTCAGCAGGAGTAAGCTAAGGGCAAGATTGTAGAAAACTTCCTTGGGCGCTCAGTTTTGAATATATCTTATGATACGATTCCGCCCTGAGCGGGATTCGACACCTAACGTCATCTATGTAGGCCCGGTACGGTTTTAGGTTGATCAGAAGCGTCAGGAGCGGGGAAAATCCTGATTGCTTTGTCAGCTTGAGCCATTGTCCTTCCGTCACAAGCCGTATCCGTCCCCGAAGTCTCTGCCGATATGCCTTGTTTTTTCCAACTCCAGCTCCCGCTGTTCCTTGATTTCGTTTGCGCGGGCATTGGCGGGCCCTGCGATATCATCAAACCCGCAGCCGAGCCGCTCGGCGGCCTGTTTCACTTGCCCGACCAGCGCCTGCTGACGCTGTTTGGCGACATCGGGGTCTTTAATCTCGCGGCTGTCCTGCCAGGCGACCGCGACCTGCTCGATGAGCTGCCCGCGCGCGGCCTCCAGCGCTGCCAGCCGCGCTGCGTCGCGCGCCTGCGCTCGTTCTTCTTCCAGCACCCGCTGCCGCTCGGCCTCACGATCCTGATAGGCACGGGTAAAACTGTCGGTGAAGTCTTTGGCCTCTGCCCCGGAGAACAGCGCCCGCGCCGCTTCCGTCACCGCACTCACGCGGCTGGCATCGGCCTCCCGTGCCGATGTGTAGGCATCCCGTGCCTGCACCATGCGCTCCAGCAGATCGGCCATGAGGCTGCGCTGCTGGCGAACCCCGTGCACCTGCGCCCCGCGCTCGGTGACGGGTTCGTACTCCGTGCCGTCCCGTTCCGCCTTCCGCATGGCCTTGCGCTCCATACTACTGGCCGCCGGTCCCAGCTTGATCTCCGGATCGCGATCCAGCACCATGGCCACCAGTTCGTCACCACGCTCCAGCGCCGCTTCGCGCTGATCCTCCAGCGAACGGTGATCGACCCGCACCTCAATTTCCGCACGCTCAAGCGCCGCGTTTTGCATCTGCGCCCAAAGACCGCGCATGTCCGCGATCTCCGCCCCGCCGGTCTTGGCCGCATCCAGAATGCGGGTCTTGTCGGTCAACCCCTCTGACGCCAGTACACGGGTAGTGGTCAGGATGTGGGCATGATGGTTGCGCTGATCCCCGTCGCGATGCGGGGCGTGCAGCGCCACATCCGCCGCGATGCCGTAGCGCTCCACCAGCGCCTGAGCAAAGCCGCGCGCCAGATCCGCGCGTCCCTCGGCTGACAGCTCCGACGGCAGCGCCAGCTCCCACTCCCGGGCCGTGACGGAATTGCGCCGGGTCTCGCGATCCTCGACCGCGTTCCAGAGACCGGCGCGATCCGACGCCCAGTCTGGAGCGCCGGCCGGTACCAGGATGAACGTCTCCTCGATGCCCTGCTTGCGGGTATAGTCATGCACCCGGCCCTCGCGCTCGCAAGACAGACGCTCGCCCGCACGGTAGGCCGCTGCCGCTGTCGCGGTCCGCCCGACACTACGCTTCACGGTCTTGACGCTGAGATGGTAACTCGCCACGCGCCCTACCTTCCGCGCAGACCGGACAGCGCTGCAAACGCTGCCCTGCCCTCTCCGATCGCCAGCCAACCAAGATGGCACCGAATGTGATCAGGAGAGGGGGTACGTGCGCCTGCCTTTTGCTCCGCCTGCCGCGCCCCACACCGCTGGGCGGGCGGCGCAAAAGGCAGCAGCGACTTGCGGCCCGTGTGGGCCGCTGTACCGCTGCTTGCCCTGTCCAGTCGCTCTCTCTGCCCAGCCACCACACCAGCAGCGGCAGGGAGAGGACAAGGCAGGGCCGTTTGCCGAACAAGCCCCGCGCGGCAAACCCGCTTCGGAACTGGGTCACTGGACCCACCGTTCCGGAGCAGCCGGTCTGACACAGCCGCCAGCAGACCCGGCACCGCAGAGGTGCCCCGGTCGTCCTGGCGGTGCGTCAGACCGGCACGCAATCCAACGGCGCACGTTGGTTCTGGAGAGTTTGAGAGGGCGGGTAGCGCCTCTCTGTCCAATGCGCTCGCTCGCATTGGATGGGGACGCCGTCGGCGGGGGCTGTGCCCCGGGGAGACCGCACGCAAAGCTCGGAAGGAACGAAGTGACTGTAGAGTTTGCATAAGTGCGCCATTCAATCTCAAGAGCTTTCATGGTAAGCCCACACCAATGTAGCGCGATACCCCCTCCAAAGGAACCCTCTTCATGGCCGACTCCAACCTGGAAAAGCTTCAGCGACAGTACGAGCAGGCCAAAGCCCGGCTGCAATCCGCCCGCGCTAGGAAGGCAGCCAAGGATCGCAAGCTCGATGCCAGGCGCAAGATCATCCTCGGCGGTGCGTTGATCGAAAAGGCCAGTCGGGATCCGGAGGTGACCAGGCTGCTGATGTCTCTGGTGGCGGGTCTTGCCCGGGCGCAGGACCGCAAGGCGTTTGACGGATGGGTGCCCCCTGCCCCAGACGCAGGTCCCGACGTCGAGGCGAAGGACGGTGGCTCAAGGGGAGAGGCGAGCAGCAGCGGTGCTGGTTCCGGTCTCGGCACTGAAGGTGGCGCGCGCCTGGATGGCAGCACCTCCTCGGTCACAGATGCGGGTACTGCGTCTGAAGCTGCGCCACAGGGTGCTGAGACCGGTGGGGACACTGATCCTGATGTGAACGCCCAGATGGAGCGACGGCGATGAGCAGAGCCACGGATGCGGAACAGGGCTCGGAAGGCTGGGACAGTCTGCGTGATGTCTTCCACAGGGAGATCAGCGAGACTGGTGGCGACAGCGCCAAGGCGTTCATTGCGATCTTGGATGAGCTGGACGCCCGCATGGGGGTTTCCGATGAGCAGGTCGCGCAGAACGCCCTGACGTTTGAGGCGCTGATCAAATGGCTTAAGATCACCGATGAGCAGCTCAGGGGCATTCCGCAGCAGATTGACAACGCCACGCTCAGGAGCACAGACCGTCTGAGCACGGCTGGAGAGATGGCGGCAGGCAAAGGGGCCAGAGAAGGCGCCATGGCCTCACAGGCCGGCCTGGAGGCGCTCAGGCGCACCGTGGAGGCCTATGACGCCCGCAGTGCGGGTTTCGCAAATTCCCGGACACGGATTTCAGTAATTCCCGGACACGCGTTTCGGTAAATCCCGGACAGGGATTTCGGTAATTCCCGGACAGCTGCGGGGACCCGGACACGGTTGGTCATCGCCTG